>NZ_JAUBTV010000073.1:0-40502 GCF_036705145.1 Microcoleus sp. B5-D4
GTAACAATTATGCTGGGATTACGGGTGCAACTACTTGGAAATTCAACACTGCTGACACCACAGCGCCGACAGCCACCCTAGCTTCAACCGCTGTGGCACCCGTAAACGCACCCTTCAATGTCAGCGCTACTTTCAACGAAAGTGTCACCGGGTTTATTGACAGCGATATCAGCGTCACCAACGGTAAAGTTAGTGGATTTACCGGCACTGGCAGCAACTACAATTTCACTGTCACCCCAACCAACGGCACGGTAGTAACAGTCAACGTTCCCGCTGGCAGCGCCACTGATGCAGCCGGTAACAACAATATTGCTGCTACACCTTTAACCTACAACGTCAAGAATAGCTTTTCTGTTTGGAGCGAAATAGATACTTACCTAAAAAATAATGGTATTAATGTATCTGATCCAGTAAAGCAAGTCTTAGAAGGTGTGGTAAATACCATCAAGCCGTTGACAGTTGGGATTCAGAATGGTGAAATTACAGCTACTTACAATGCTACTGGGTCTCTAAATGACGTACTGAAAGCTCTGGGAATTCCTATCGCTAACGGGAGTGCAATATTAAGTGGCGATATCACAAATCCTAGCTTAAAAATTGATACTAAGCAGTCTTCTCCCACTTATAATTTGTCAGGAAAGATCAAGGATAAAGCTGTAACCTTTGGTTATCAAAGTGGTCAAGCGGTCACTGCTACCTATCAGGGAGATTTTTCTCTGGCGGACTTGCTCACCAGCATGGGAGTGAGTGGAACTCCCGGAACTTCCATCTTAACGGGGTCAATTGGCAATCCTACCCTGAAAATTGATACCAGCAAATCCCCTCTGGCTTATGCCTTATCGGGTAACATCAGTGGAAAAACCGTAACCTTTGGTTATCAAAGTGGTCAAGGGGTTACAGTCAGTTACCAGAGCGATGTTTCTCTGTCGGATCTGCTGAAGCAGGTTGGGTTTGACAGTCTTGGTATAGCGAGCGATATATTAAACACCTCGGTCAAGAACCCCAGCATAAAAATTGATACCAGCAAGCCCACTGCTGTTTATGAGCTCACTGGAGTGATTGACGGACAAAGCCTAAGTTTTAGTGTCTCTAAAAACACTATTAAAATTGGGTATCCCAAGGAGGCATCTTTAACGGATCTCGTCAAAAAAATTCCTTTTGATGGCATTAAAACCTTTGCAGATAAAATCACCCCACCTCTGAGCAGTCCCAGTTTTACTATTGACAAGTCTAGTGGTTCTACTAAATACATAGCTTCTGGGAAATTGGACTTTGGAGTTGATGATGGCCAAAATAATTTCTTTGATTTCATCAACAAAAAACTGGGCATTAAGGATGTTAGCCTTGATGCTGAATTCAATTCATCTGGAGGGAGTGTCAAAGCAGGTTTAGGGACTGATATCACACTATTCGAGAAAGGTGATTTCAGTGGAATCCTTAAAGGCTTGAACCTGAACGGGAGTCTACAAAAGGGGCAACCGAGTTTTGGGATTGGAGGGAATCTAATTCTTAAAGGGTACGATCCTTTCCAAAATAACGAACCTGACTTAACACTTTCGGGAAACATTAAGCTAGATCCCACCTCTCTCACAGGATCGTTTGCACTCGATGCAAGCAATAGCTGGAAAAATCCCTTTGGCATACCTGATGCAAAAATTAGTAGTCTAGGTTTCCAACTGGGTGGGACTTATGTAACACCCTGGGTTGATAATGTTGCATTCCGGGGAGATCTACAATTTGGTGATTTAGCTCTGAATACCGCTTTCTTAGTAGATGTCACCAATCCTGATAAATTTGCTTTGGAATTAACTGCTAAGCAACCAGTCAGCTTGGCTACCCTTTGGGCTGGTGGGCCAATTGGCTCTTATGCCCTTAAGCAATTGGGTAAGAAAAGCGAGTTTTTCCAAAAAGCCGAAACTTTTTTGAAGGATACTTTAAATGTAAAGATTGTATCTATCGATGGACCTGATGCAGATACAGAAATCGATCCACTCGTCAAGATGGTACCTTTCCCCACAACAATTGCTGGCAAGGAATTAACACAAGGTCTTGGTATCAACGGCCAGGTAACGGCTTGGGGAAAAGAAGCCAAGCTCAGTCTTAACGCCAATCCCTACGATACCACTAATCCAAGTTTAGAAGGAGTTTTACAGATTCCTGAAATTGACTTGATATTTTTGAAACTCACAGGAGCAGATGGTCCCAACGATAAGACTGTCGATTTAGCACTCAAAGTCAGTCCCACTGAGCAATATCTAAAAGGGGACGCTAAGCTTGTGCTTTTTAAGGCTGAAGTTGCTAAAGCAAACGTTGAATTTACCCCCACTAGCGCCAAAGTAAAAGATTTTAAGTTGAATTTCGGAACCCTACTAGGACTAGACATTAACGATTTTTCAGTTGATATCAATAACCAAACTGCGAGTGGTTCTGGTTCAGTGAGCTTACTGGGACGAGAGATTGCCGGAGCCAAAATCAATGCTGATCGTAATGGGCTGAAAGTTCAAGGAAATCTTGACTTATTCGGAGCCTTCTCAATCGAGAACGCAATAATTGATATTAAAAGTCCCACCGATATCAAAATCGGAGGGACAGCTAAAATCTTGGGTCAAAATTTAGGCAGTGCCGACATCAGCCTACAGAATGGCCAGCTAAAAGTTAAAGGTAAAATAGGCGTCAATATCCTCAATATTGGCAATATTGGTGCAAGTCTTACGATTACCTCGGATGGTACACCTAGTGGTTCCAAGATTCAGGTAGGTGCCGAAGTTTTAGGGAAAAACTTTGACTATACCATGTCACTAGCTCCGCTGAGAAATATGGAAGATTTGTTTGACCAGATTACGGGCGGTGCTCTCGGTGCAGTCACTGAGGCTGTAAATAAAGCCATTGATGGTGTCGTTAATGGATTTAATAGTGTGACATCAGGTGTACTCGATACCTTCAAGGATGTTGGCAAATTTTTTGAAAACTTAGGGGGATTTATTTATAGTTCAGTAGAGGATTATTACCTGGAGAAAACTAGCCAAAACGTAGCATTGGGTAACGGCAACGACTTTTACGACGCAAGAGGAGAGAATGATACTGTTGCAGGTGGACGTGGAAACGACCGTCTACTAGGTGGATGGGGTCGTGACAAACTCGAAGGTCAACAGGACAATGACCAATTAGAAGGCAACGGGGGCAGCGACACTTTATATGGCAACGAGGGAAATGACTGGCTAGAGGGTGGAAAGGATAGTGATTTTATATATGGTGGATCTGATAACGATCTCATATATGGTGGCGGCATCCTTGGTGACAATGGTAAAAATGATGCCCACGATTGGCTCTACGGTGAGGGGGGCAATGACAAGATTTCCGGTGGTGACGCAGACGACCTAATTTATGGAGGAGATGGCCACGACATTCTCTCTGGAGACAATGGTAATGATTTTATACAGGGTGATAACGGTAGCGACCGTCTTAATGGTGATGCGGGCAATGACACCCTTGATGGTGGTTTGGGTGATGACCGTCTCTATGGTGATGCGGGCAACGACGTTCTCAGCGGTGAAGCCGGCAATGACGAGATCCACGGCTATCAGGGTAATGACACCATTGATGGCGGAAATGGCAACGACGTTCTCTTTGGTCAGGGAGATAACGACTTCCTCCGAGGTGGAGATGGGGATGATGCTCTCTATGGCGAAGACAACGGAAAAACGGGAGGAAGCTACGACGGTAGCAACGACAAAGACACACTCGAAGGTTCATGGGGTAAGGATAGTCTCTTCGGCGGTTTGAGTGACGATTTGCTCCGTGGTGGAGCCGGCAATGACCTTCTCAGCGGTGAAGCCGGCAATGACAAACTCAATGGCGATGAGAATGACGATTTCCTCGACGGTGGTGACGGCAACGACTCTCTAAACGGCGGGAGGGATAATGATACGCTCTTTGGTCGAGGGGGCAATGACTTCCTTGAGGGCTTTGACGGCAATGACTACCTTTATGGGGGTGATGGCAACGATCAGATCTACAGTCACAACGGCGATGACATCCTTAAAGGAGAAGCAGGAGACGACGCGATCGGGGGTGGGTCTAATAACGATCTCCTCGATGGTGGGGATGGTAACGACTCCCTCTACGGTGAGGGAGATAACGATACTCTCTCTGGTGGAAATGGCAGTAACTTCCTTGATGGAGGTGACAAAACTGATACTGCCGACTACAGATTTTCTACTGGTGCTGTTCGAGGCAGTTTAACGGATGGCAACGCCAATTTTTCTAGCAACAAAGATACGTTAAGTTCGATTGAGAATATTATTGGTTCGGCTCATAACGATCAATTCAATGGCGACAGTCAGAATAATACCCTCTCTGGTCAAGCTGGCAATGATAGTCTCTGGGGTGAGATTGGCAACGATCTTCTCAGGGGTGATGAAGGTAATGACGAACTTCACGGATGGGAGGGCAATGACACCCTGGAAGGCGGAACTGGCAACGATACTCTCTACGGTCAGCAGGGCGATGACTCTATCCAAGGTGGAGATGGCAATGATAGTATTGATGGTGGGGCTGGTAACGATATTATTGATGGTGGGGCTGGTAACGATATTATTGATGGTGGGGCTGGTAACGATACCATTGACGGAGGGGCTGGTAACAACGATATCTTGCTCTTGACCGGTAAAAAAGAGGACTATAAGTTTACCCAGACAGCTACAGGATGGCAAATTGTTGCTCCTAATGGCGATGTGAAAATCGTGACCGGAGTTGAGAGTTTTAATCGCGAGGCTCCTCAACCTAAAGAAACACCCACGATTTTAAGTCCAAAGGTAGTCGAAAATGTAGTGACAGCAGTCAAAAAAACATGGAGCTTCTTCCAAAAGATTCGCATCATCGACGGTTACATTTCTGGCGGTAAGGTGTTCTTCGATGCCAACTTAAACGGGGTTTTGGATGAGGGTGAACCCTTTACGATTACCACGGCGGATGGTGGCTTCGATCTGACCCTGAATACCGAAAAGTTTGATACCAACCAAAATGGTGAACTCGACTATACCGAAGGTCAGTTTGTTCTCATGGGCGGTATGGACATCCTCGGCGGTGTGGATGCTGCAACTGGTTTGCCGATGGCTACGCCACTCACTTCTACCCTGGCTTCAACGGTTGTGACACCTTTAACGACGGCGATCGCCTCTATGGTGCAGCAAGGCACTGACCCAGCAACAGCGGAAACTCAGGTGAAATCAGCGTTAGGATTGCCCGCAGGAGTTGACTTGGGTAGCTATGACCCCTTAGAGGCGATCGCCAAGGGCGATGCGAATGGTGTATCGGTATTCGGCTCGATGATTCTGGTGCAAAATACGATCGTCCAGACGGCGAAATTCATCAAGGGGGTTTCCGAAAAAGAAGTTGCACAATTGGCATTTAGTGGTATCGGGGCGATCGCAAATCAATTGAAGGGTGGCGCTGCTGTTGATTTGGGTAAAACAGAAACAATATTGGGTATTCTCCAAGCAGCCATTACCAAAGCAGCAGAGTCTGACCCCAAAATCAACCCGACACAACTGGCTGCTAGTGCGGCTGCTGCGGCTCAAATCATGGCTTTGGGCAATCAAATGGTCAAGGATCTCGTCGCTAGCGGTCGCCCCATCACAGATATTGCCCTTGAGATCACGAAATTGCAGGCGGTGTCTGTGGGTCAAATTGCTGTCGGTTTATCCGATTTGGCTGCGGGAACTGTGACGGTTGAAGAGTTCCTTGCTAACAACACCAAAGAGGCGATTCTGGCTCGGATCGAGAAGGTGAAGGTAAATGACCCTACTGTTCGCCCCGTTGTCGAGACGATCGATGCCACAGAGGCGATCGATCCAGAGGAACCTACATCTGAGGACACCGGCAGCGCCCCCGACACCGAAACCGGCACCGACACACCAACATCGATCGCTCCGACCCCACCGATCGCTCCGACCCCATCAGTAACAGCCTCCGAAACACCGACAACATCGGAAACAGCCTCAGAAACACCAACACCATCGGAAACAGCAACTCCCACGCCAACAACTAATAACCTCTCAGACGATGAGTGCATCTGCGACACAATTACCTATCCCAACTTAAACCGACCCAACTCAGTTGAAAACACCATACTCGGCGCATCCGGCCTTCAGATAGGCACTGCCCAAAACGATGAATTACTAGGTAGCGATGCTGCCAACATATTCGAGGGCAAATCCGGGGATGACAACCTATACGGTGGTGCCGATAATGACATTATTAATGGCAACCAAGGCAATGACTTCATCGCCGGAGGCAAAGATGAAGATACTCTCTACGGAGATGAAGGAAGCGACATCATCCTTGGCGAGTCGGGCAACGATTTAATCTTCGGAGGCAAAGGCAATGACTTCTTACATGGCCGCGAAGGTATTGACATCATTTATGGGAACAAAGATGATGACTTCATCGATGGTGGTAAGGATAATGACACCTTATATGGAGGCAAAGGTAACGACATCCTGCTTGGCAGTCAAGGTGATGACAATCTGTTTGGACAGTTAGGTTCAGATACCATCTGCGGCGGTGAAGGTAATGACTTAATCAACGGTGATGAAGGAGCAGATATCCTGGGAGGGTGTGCCGGAAATGATACTCTTTTCGGAGGCGCAGACAACGATACTCTCACAGGTGGCAAAGGCAACGATCTCCTTGACGGAGGCATGGGGAATGATAGTTTGATTGGCGGTAGCGGCAACGATATCTTTGCCTTAAAAGCAGGTCAAGGATTTGATATTATCGCTGATTTTACTCTTGGTCAAGATTTGATTGGGTTAAGCGGTGGCTTGAGTTTTGGTCAGTTAGAAATAACTCAAAATACTCAGGGAACTCTTATTAAGAATCTCTTGACAGGGGAGCAGTTAGGTGTGATGGTTGGAGTGAGTGCCAATGCGATTACCTCTGCTAATTTCATGCTGGTTTAGGAAAGGAAAGAAAAGTGCGATCGGTAAAATAAGGGCGATCGCACTTAACCCAAATCAACATTTATCTGCGTTCATCGGCGTCAATCCGCCGCCATCTGCGGTTAAAATTTCATACCTACTATTACGGCAATTTCACTTCAGTCTCCTGACTGATAACTACTGGCGGCGACAGAGTAGGCTCAGGTTCTGCCACATTTAACTGACCGCCACAACAACGCAACTCGTAAAGTTTTGCATTAATTTGATACTCATATTGACTCAATAGCCTTGCATAAATATAGCCAGCTTTTCCATCCAAAAAGCCGAGCTGAATAAAATAAAATAAAATAAATCTGAGCATTGGTTTAAAAGGCAGCCACACCCAAACTTTTTTGAGAAAGCGTTTCCGCTGCACTGCATCTCCAAATAAGTGAGCACCAATAGTGCCGCTGTCGTCGCGCCCTTCAATAATATTGTAATAAACGCGAGCTTCCCAATTAGAATAGCGGTTGTGCCGTTCTATCCAGTGAAATAAATCGCGGTAATCCTCGTGGATCATGTCATTTTTTAAGTAGCCGACTTGACCGGCTAAAATTACGTGTTCGTGAACTTCGTTGTCGCCAGTATTGGGGACGGATTCAGTGCCGAGGTTTTCGTAACGTCCTTTTTGATGCTTGAACAAACGCAAATTCCAGTCGGGATATCGGCCGCCGTAACGCAGCCACTGGCCTAAAAAGAAGACTTTGCGGTTGAGGTAGTAGCCGTCAAAATTGGGGTCTTCGATCGCCTGCGCGATTTCGTCCCAAAGTTCCGGCGGAATGCGCTCGTCGCAATCGACAATTAATACCCATTCGTTGCGAAAGGGCAGATTGTCCAATGACCAATTTTTCTTTTTCGGCCAGCGGTTGTCGAAGTAGAATTGCACTACTTTTGCGCCCGTGCTGATGGCAATTTCTACCGTGCGATCGCTGCTTTGGGAATCAACCATGAAAACTTCATCCGCCCTGGCAATGCTGGCCAGACACGCAGGTAGATTAAGTTCTTCGTCTTTTGCCGGAATGAGAACTGAAACCGGAATCTTGGATGAACTAGATGTCATAATCGAGTGCTTGAACCTAAATGCGGTCGAGTTTTGGTGGATGAAATGCGATCGGCACAGCAGGGCCGACGACTTGAGCAGCGAGGGATATTGCCTATAGCCTAATGCCTGCTGGTCGATTTCGGTGCAAAAATCAGGCCGCGGATGGCTGCGCTCAAATAACCGATTTGACCCCAGGCAAAAACGAAATTTTCAAAGCGCAGCCCTGGATCTCTAATATATTTAAAAGACTTCCAGACACCCCTCAAGATTCTTTCACCCCCCCGCCCAAGCTGAGCAATACCGGCTCGATCGGACAATTGTTCGCGATAACACTCGCTGATGCCTTGCCACCACCCGCGCTCTAGAAACCAAGCTTTGTTGAGCCTTTCTGTCGCGACATGGTGAAGCACCAGGGCCTCCGGTAGATAAACTACTTGCCAGCCTAACTCTAAAGCTAATTCTGTGGCTCGCAACTCTTCATTTGACAGCAACTTTTTGCCGACTCTACCGAGTTTGACATCGAAGCCGCCAATTTGTTCGAGAAAAGCGCGCCGGATTGAGTAGTTTACTCCCCTGGGAGTCAAACCGGCAGCAGTCACGTACAGGCAAGTATCGCCTAAATCGTATGATCCCAAGTTCTGGGCTAATCCCGGTGACAGCCATTCGGGCGGGCTGACTCCAGAAGGCCAGAGCAAATTTACTTTGCCACCAGCTACGGCGAGTTGTTGATTGCTTTGATAAGCCGCGTGCAGCACCCTAAGCCAATTCGGCTCAGCAATAGCGTCGTCGTCGAGATAAGCTAATATTTCACTGCGAGCTTGCTTAGCGCCTGTGTTCCGGGCTACTGACAGACCGATTTCGGGTTCCCAGACGTACTTGAGGCGCCGATCGCCCTGTCTTGCTTCTACCACCTCGCGGGTGCGCGAAGTCGAACTTTCGGGGCTTGCATAATCGCTAGAAGCGTTATCCACTACTACTACTTCAAAGTTGTCGGGAAAATCCTGTACCAGCAAGCTGTCGATCGCCCCACCTAAATAGGCGGCGCGATTGTGGGTGCAAATAATCGCTGATATCTGAGGACGATCTGGCATAAATAACAGCTTGGGAAATACGGGGGTTCTCGATCGACTTACTCTGATATTGTCTCATCAATGCTATTATCGCTTAAAAAGCATTTGGTAGTTGGCCGTTTAAATCATAATTGGTAATTGCTAATTGGGAATTGGCAATTGGGAATTATGTTTAATCCTTTGTATGTGACCCCGCCCAAAGAAGGGAGACAAGCCCGCGACATTAGTCGCGAGCAGCCCAAAAATTTTAACCAAACTTCAATCTCCCAAAATCATTTGTTGTGGAGTAAATCTAAAATCTAAAATCTAAAATCTAAAATCGACTGACTAATGAGTAACTCAGAACCCACCACATCGAGACAATTAATCTTAGTAACTGGGCCGGCCCGAAGCGGCAAAAGTGAATGGGCCGAAACTCTGGCGGCGGGTTCTGGGAAACAAGTAATCTATGTGGCTACCGGTCTGGTTGATGAAACGGATTTGGAGTGGGTTCGTCGCCTCGATCGGCACCGAAATCGCCGTCCAGTTGATTGGGCAACTCTAGAAGTGCCGATCGAATTATCGGCCGTTTTGCGAGCAAGCAAGCCGTCAGATTGCTTGTTGATTGATTCCCTGGGAACTTGGACGGCAAATCTTTTGGAAGAAGAAGCTGCTGTTTGGGCGACTACGCAGCAAGATTTGCTAGCCGGTTTGAAGTCGGCGGCGGCTGATGTAATTTTGGTAGGGGAAGAAACCGGATGGGGCGTTGTGCCTGCTTATCCGGCGGGGCGGCTGTTTCGCGATCGCCTCGGCACTCTCGTGCGCCACATCGGGGCGATCGCCGATACTGTTTATCTCGCCACCGGAGGTTACGCCTTGAATCTCACCGCTTTGGGTACGCCACTGCCGCCTGTAGCGAAAAATTAACAGCCAGAGTCGCGATCGACAAGAGAGAAAAAATATCGGTTTCCCGAACGACAATTTTAACTAAAAATCAGCTATGATTTTAACTAAGATTGAAAAATCAAGAGTCATATAAATTAGTAAAAAAACCTAATCCCTAGGGGGGAAGCCCAACAATTAGACATGAGGAATAGCCGAATTTTGAAATTATGTAAAAGATAAAATGTCTCTTAAGAAAGAGTGGTGATTTCAAATTCAAAGTCTAAAATAATCAATTAGTTGAAGGGTTGACTAAAAGTTATGGCATCAGATAGTGAAGTAAGAAAATATATTGCTTACTGGTTTCAGTTAGGCAAAAAAGTATTAATTCGCAACGGTTCCGAAGCGCTGGAGCCCAAATCGGTAAATGCGGGCGATCGCTACAGCCAGGAATTTGAAGACTGCTGGCAAAAAATCATCTCCCGCGACAGCGGAGACTGTTACCTCGAAGGCACAAACGAAACAATTGCCCAACTGCTGACGCCAGCTTGGGAAATCAGTCCCTGCGCGCGCTGCGCTATGCCCGTAGTGTTCAAACAAACCGGAATGCCCCCGGAGTTCTGTCCCTGTAACGACTTACCGAACTGGCCCGATACCGAAATGCCCCAACCTCGATCGCCCGTCAGCAGCCAATCGCAACTATCAGGCATTCGCGATCGACTCCAAAGATCCAGCGGCGAGTAAGTATATAAGAAGGAAGAAGGGTCTTCTTCCTTAAATTGTTACAATATATTTACAATGCTTCACACTAGGTCTGATTTATGAATGTCAAGACAGTATCGCCAGCCTCCCCGCCAACTTATGTAAATTCAGGGACTCAGGCTGTACTAAGCAATCTCCAAGATGCAAATACAATTCCCCTGCAAGCAGTACCAGTATCACTAGAGACGGAGCACGTAACGGACGATCGGCTCAAATCAGCCAGAGACATAGCTTTCGAGTTAGCCGGAGATGCTGTTCGGTACGATCCAGTGGCGATCGCAGCCCAGTACCGAAATCGACCTCTACAAGTCTGGGGAAGGCTGTCGAGCGTTGTTTGGACATTTTTTAGCTTTGCCTTCAGTGTGTGGTTCGACGGCAAAACAGGTCGTACCGCCACCAACGAAAAGCGCCGCGCCGTCCGACTGCGAGAAATTCTGGGTCAACTCGGCCCAGCTTTCATCAAAATCGGACAAGCACTCTCAACACGCCCCGACTTAGTACCGCCAGTATATTTAGAAGAACTAACAACGCTGCAAGACCAATTGCCAGCATTTCCCAACGAAGTAGCATATCAATTCATCCAAGAAGAATTGGGCGCCCACCCCAAAGACATCTACGCAGAAATCAGCCCCGATCCGATCGCAGCAGCATCTCTCGGACAAGTCTACAAAGGCAAACTCAAAACCGGAGAAACAGTCGCAATCAAAGTCCAGCGACCGGGTTTAGCCGAAAACATCGGCTTAGATATTTACATCCTGCGGCGCGTTGCAGTTTGGGCGCAAAACACCTTCAAAATAATTCGCAGTGACCTCGCAGCAATTATGGACGAGTTGGGCGAGCGCATTTACGAAGAAATGGACTACACCCACGAAGGTCAAAATGCCGAACGGTTTGCCCAACTATACGGCCACATCAAAGACATTTATGTTCCCAGCATCTACTGGGAATATACCCGCCGCCGCGTCTTAACAATGGAGTGGATCACCGGCATCAAACTTACGAATTTAGAGGCCGTTAAAGCTCAAGGAATCGACGCTCCTTACTTAATTGAAGTGGGGGTGCAGTGCTCTCTCAGACAACTTCTAGAACACGGTTTCTTTCACGCCGATCCGCATCCCGGCAATCTTTTGGCAACTCCTGACGGTCAATTAGCTTATCTCGATTTCGGGATGATGAGCGAAGTTAAACCTTATCAGCGATACGGCTTGTTGGAAGCTGTGGTGCATTTGGTGAACCGCGACTTTGAAGGTTTAGCAAAAGATTATGTCAAGTTGGAATTTTTAACGCCAGATACCGATTTGACGCCAATTATTCCGGCTTTGGCGGGCGTATTTAACAATGCTTTGGGTGCTAGCGTTGCCGAACTCAATTTCAAAAGCATTACTGACGAGCTTTCGGCGGTGATGTACGAATATCCTTTCCGGGTTCCAGCTTACTACGCTTTGATTATTCGATCGCTCGTCACCTTAGAAGGGATTGCCATTAATGTCGATCCAGAATTCAAAGTGCTCAGCAAAGCTTATCCTTACGTTGCAAAACGGCTGTTGAGCGACCCCGCACCGGAATTGAGAGCATCCCTGCAAGATTTGCTGTTCAAACAAGGCGAATTCCGCTGGAACCGCTTAGAAAACTTGCTCAACAATGCCCGCGAGAGTGACGACTACGATGTCAGCAAAATCTTGAACCAAGCATTAGAGTATTTATTTTCCGAAAGAGGAGATTTCATTCGCGATCGTATTGTCCTCGAATTAGTCAAGAGTCTCGACACACTTTCCAGCAACGCCTTTGCTAACGCCAAAGCAGTCGTCGGCGAATGGTTTGGAGTTAAGGCAAATCAACCTGTGGTTTCACCAACTGAACAAAAAAACTTAGAACACATCAAGCGGATTTGGGATATTTTGCAATCAACTCCCGGTTTTGACTCGATGAAAGTATTGCAGCTACTTCCGCAGTTGTTGGTGAAACCGGAAGTGCAGAATATGGGGCAGAAAGTAGTCGGCGGTTTAGCTCAAAGAGCAGTTGCTAGGGTTATTCGCGAGTTTTTGCTTTCGCAGGAACCGGATGCGATTCCCGTGAATGGAAGCTATCCTAAAACTTCGCCTCAGTTGTCTTTACCTGCGGCGAAGTAGTTATCTCATGTCAGGCGAATTGACCATAATTCCTGTAGGGGCGGGTTCACCAATATCTACAATAGAAACGAGAAATTCTGTAAACCCGCCCCGGCTTTTGAGCGTGGTCGATCGACCATGATATTAAATTGGGAGATTGGGATTTTTTGACCGCAGATATTAGCAGATAAACACAGATGAACGCAGATGAAATGTCGTCTGCGTTCTTTTAATTAAGCTTGAATCCTTTAGCGGCTAATTGCTGGCGGAGACTTTGAATCATTACGCGATCGAGAGTATTTTCACCACTATTGGTACTAGATTGGCGCTGTTGTTCAATATATGCTGTACGCTTCTGAGATAAGTCGCGGATGGTCTTTTTAATCGCTTCTCTTTCGGTTTTCTTTCCAGCAACATATGCTCTCTTTTCTGTTAGCGTCATCCCTCGCATGATTTCTGGTAAACTATCATCTGATATTGCCTCTAGTTTAACTGTGCCGTTTTCGAGAGCATCCAGCAAGTCCCAAGAAGCATTATCATAGTATTCAGAAGCTTTGGAGGCACTACGCGAAGCAAAACTTGTGCCAGAATTACTATCTTCAACAGCCTGACGTTGTTGTCCGATTCTTCCTTCTCTACCGTAGGGAATGTAGGTTTGATTAAGTTTAGTATTCCAAGTAGAAATTTCGTCGTCGTAAGGAGACTTAATTACCACAATTTGTTGGTTTTGATTAATGTTGAAGCTACTGCCTTTTGCTAACTCTGCTCCTGATGCCCAAAGTCTTCGCTCCTGACTTTCGGCTGAACCACAGTAGATTGTATTAACGAGAGTATCTCCTTTAACCGCGAGATTGACCGATTGATTCCAAACTATTGGGCCTTGATCGAATGGTTCATTACCCGCAATAAAAATCACGCGAAAATCTTCCTGATTTTTACTCCAGTTTAATTCTTGCATTGCTGAACGAATTACCCAGCCAGCATATTCTTGACCGCCGTTGGTTTTGATACTAAATAACTTTTCTGAAACTAAATCTAATTCAGGAGTAAATCCAGTTAATAATCTGACAAAACCTTCGGATGAAGGTAAAGTGTCGTTACCATAATGGTAGAGAGCAACTTCTAACTCTGGTACTTCGCCATCTTTGGTTACTTTAGTTAAAGAGTTAACAATTTGCCAAATTTGAGTGCGCGTCTGGTCAATCAGTCCATCCATGCTATTACTAGAATCTAAAAGGATGGCTATCTGAATTTTTGCTTTGGCGAAAGCTGCTGTGGGAGAACATAAGATACTTAGGGTTAAAGCTGTAGTGAATAAAATTCGAGTTAGTTTCTGCATGAAATTTTCTGATTTGTTAATAGTCAGGACTGACGCACTCAATGGCTGTGTGGCAAGGGTTTGAGCTTCTTCGCAACCCAGAGCGAATGACAGCATTACGTTTTCCCAATTATAGTCATTCCAAAATAGATTTAATGACTGATGTCAAGTAACTTGTAACAAGATTTTACATTGGTGATTAATTCAGTCAGTCATGGACGCAAAAAAGCCGATTTATCCCAAAAATCGTGGATTGATTCGAGATATATTGACGTATAAACCTGGTTTTTGACTCGGTATGCTTCCAGAACTGACTTAAAGAAAAATATCCACAAACAAAAACCAGGTTTATTCCATAAACCTGGTTTTTATGTATTCGATAGATGTCCACTTATCTAGGATTAATCAGAGCTAGGAATGACAATCCTCTCCTTATAGCTTCGCTCGCGCGTACTTCGTCATTTCCCTTCTATTTACTTATCGGGGTGAGCTCGGTAGTTTTATGCAAAACTCTCCAGTTTTTTTGGTCGAGTTTGGCAAAGACTGCGTGGAAGTACGGAACCACGGGTGTTTTGGGGATTTAAGGGCGATTTTACGCACTGGTGGTCAGAAACCGGGTTTTTCGCAGAAGACTTCGTTACAAACCTGCATAAATCGCAAAAACCCGGTTTATGCAGGTTTTGATGCGTCTTAACAAAAATTCACATCTAATTGAACGGCCCAATCCACTGCACAGCAAGACTTTCAACCATCGGCTCAAAAAACTTTCAGAATTTCGCATAAATTCCTCCAACTCACCCTGATAAGTAAATGTAGGAATAAAGTTGCGGCCGCACTTAACTATGACTGATAAATCCAACCCCTCCGAGGGGGAAGACCACTTATCCGACGAATCCGATGCTGTTGGGTGCTCAGTAAAATCGGAAAAGTTCGATCGAGATCCCGCACACCAGCAAATCGTCGAACTCGTCACCAAAGCTTGCCAGCATCCCCCCGGCAGTATCCAGCGAGGTCGTTTCTTGCATCGACTGATTCTAGAGATTCTCAAATCGGGCAAACTCTGGAAAGAAAACACACCTTACTATGAAGAGGCACTGAACAAGACATGGATCTATCTGTCTCGGAATTTATGTGAAGCTACCACAGCAAAACGACCTTACGATCCCGAAGAAAGCCTGATTACGACTTGGTTAAATCCATATCTCAAAAAGCGGCTGTTAGATTATCGCCTTGCCCAACAAAAAGAACAGCAAAAACAAAAACCCCGTCAAATAGTTTCCTTAGAAGGAGAACAAGACGAAGAAAATGTCAATTCAATTGAAAAATTACCAGCAGAAGCGGATTCAATTTTCTATGTTGAAGAAGTTATAGAATGGATAGAAACCGATCCCAATAACGAGTTGAAAAGCAGACACGTTAGAGGCAAACCCCAGATAAATTGCCAAGTTTTATTGCAGCGCCAATGTTTGTACGGTCAAAGTTTTCAAGAACTCGCCAAAGAGTTTGACTGCGCGCATTCTACTTTATATCAATTGTTCAACAATGACTGTCGTCATCTGCTGCAAAAATTTTGCGAAGACCAAGGATATCAAACTTTAAATATACCAGGAGTGTACCAGAACAATGAACCATAACAACCTTTGGGAAATCGAATCTTTGCCGATGCCAATTACTCAGAAGGCACTGCAAGTTGCTCATCAGTTTGCCACCCAACAGCGCCACCCGCAAAGGCACGAGCAAGTTTATCTCAATACTTTGGCAGTGCTGGCAGTTCGCGATTATCTAAAAATCATCGATATTGAGACTGACTTGACTGAATGCGATAGCTGGAATCCCGTAATTCGCCTGTTTGCAGATGCGGGAGATTTGTATGTTAAAGGATTGGGAAAAATCGAATGCCGTCCAATTAACAATCGGCATCAAAATCCAGAAAAAGGCAACCAGAATTCATCGGCCCATCCGCCTGAGATTTGCCCGGTGCCGGTGGAAGCAAGGACAGAACGCCTTGGCTATATTGCTGTAGAAATTGATGAGGAGGAAAAGGAAGCGAGATTGCTTGGTTTTTCTCCAACTGCGGATGCGGGGGAATTAGTATTGAGCGAATTGCATTCCCTGGATGATTTCTTAGGACATCTAGAACATTTGTTGGAATCTAAAATTAACCTCAGTCAGTGGTTGATGAATGTATTTACGGCTGATTGGCTGCCTTTTGAAGCGGTATTTAACCAGCAGACACAAACTTCTCAGGTGGAGATTCAAAATCCGGTTGAATCTAAGTTAGGCAATTGGTGGCAAAATTTTGTAGACATATGTTTGCAGCAATTGGATCGAGGTAAACAAAATTTAAAAAACTTGATTTCCCCTGACGAAACCCCCAGTTTTGCATTACGAGGAGGTGGAAATCCGAGAGAAGAATCTGCGTTACAGGGCAGTCAAAGTAGCATCAATAGGTTTCCCGAAGCCGATGTCACGCGGGCTAAGTTGATTGACTTGGGCATGCGGCTGGGAAGGACAACGGTGGCTTTGTTGGTGGCGATTGCTGAAGAGAGCGATCGCACTGTCAGAGTTCACGTTCAACTGCATCCGGCGATCGGAGAACGTTACCTGCCCCAGAATATTAAACTTTCCTTAATCTCCGACATCGGTAAAAATCTAACCGAGTCACAATCAAGGATTCAGGAGAGGTACATTTTGCTGAAGGATATTGAGGTTGATCGAGACGAGAGTTTTAGTATTCGAGTAGCTTTAGATGATTTCAGCGTCACAGAAAATTTTGTGGTATGATATCTCGATTAACTCTATTCGCGTCTAATTTATGAGCTTAAGATTTATCTTGGGTTTAGGGATTGGGGATTTACACAAGGGTTTTCCCGACATCACAGGGGAGTTTCAAGAAAACCAAACAACAGTTCATAAATTTAAAGGAAGTTTGCCACCAGCCCCGGAAGTTGATGATCTGCAAAAAAGATGGCAACTTATTTGTCGTGCGGGAAAATCTAGCAACATCCTTTCTAGAATTAAAGTTAAGGCTACAGGGACAACCAATATTTGTGAAGATAATCCTCAATTGATCTATCAATATTTGAATGAATCTATGAGGCTGTGGCTGAGTAGTGAGGAGTTTTATGCGGGAATTGAGCATAATTTTAGAAATGTAGTTGATGCGTTTGGTGGTCGAGATCGGTGCTTTGAAGTATTTCTCGAAATCAAAGATTCGGAAAATTGGCATCTGCCTTGGGATGCGTGGAAATTTCGCGAAGATTACAAAAACTGTGAAATAATTAAAAGTCCGTCCCAGTATAGAAAAGCTCTCAAAAAGGCAACTACAGGCGGAATGCCTCTGCCTTCGCGAGGTAGAATTTTATGTGTCTCCGGTAATAGTGACGGACTAGATCTGAAACAAGATGAGAAAAGTCTTCAAAGGTCTTTGGGCGATCGCTGCGAGTTAGAATTTATTCAACAACCAACCCCTCAACAGTTGCGCGATCATCTTTCACAGGATGAAAAAAACTGGCAAATTTTATATTACGGCGGACATAGCGATAGCAATTCTGCCAATGGATGGCTCCAGATCAATCAAGCAGATTGCGATAATACTGTCACAATAGACTATTTAAAAGAGGGGTTGGAAAAATCAATTTTTCAAGGATTGGAGTTGCTAATTTTAAACTCTTGTTCTAGCCTCCAATTGGCAGCAGATTTAGTGGCGGGAGGCTTGCCTTTACCGTCAATGATTGTGATGCGTGCGCCGATACCAGATAAAATTGCTCACGATTTTGTTAAGTCTTTATTCGGATATTTAAGCAAAGAATATCCTTTGTTTTTAGCAGTAAGAAAAGCTAAGGATTATTTACAGAAGTGGGAATCTGAGTTTCCCGGTGCGAGTGCGATACCAGTGCTCTGTCAGCAGCCAACTTTTGAGGGGTTGACTTTACTGCAATTAAAGCACGCGCGGCGCAGCTATCCCGTAGGGAATCGCCTGCTTGTGTCTGTGGCCGATGTTTTGGGTGATACTGGGGGCGATCGCCCAAACAACGAGATCTCTATTTTTATTTCTAATTTGATGCAGCGCCTGGGAATCGGTTTAGCTACTACCGCTAGCAGTTATATGTTAATGGGCCCGATACTTGCCCCAGTTGCTAATCAAATTGGCATGGAAAACCACCGTCAAAATAAACCTTTAATTGCGAAAAAATTCTACAAATTAGCAAGTTTAATTAACCTTAATTATGCACAGCCTTACTATAATTTAGCTATGTTATGCGACGAATTGAATGACGATCGCGGTGCGTTAGAAGCAATGCAAAATGCTGTATTGCGAGGACTTCCTGATGCTTCTGCTCAAATATCTAAATTATTCATTCGCAAGGATAAACATCAAGCAGCTTTAAAGGCGATAAACCTTTGTTTAGAACACGCTAAATACGACGGTGTAAAAGCTGCTTGTATCAAAAATCGTGGCTGGATACGGTTCAAAGAACAGCAATATGACGATGCAGAGATAGATTTTAAAACAGCAATTGGATTGACAGACAATAGCCCTGAAGCTCACTGTTTTTTAGCACGGGTTATGGAAACTAAAGGTAAGCCCCATGAAGCGTTAGAACACTGGGAAAAAACGATTAAATATTCTAAATCTAGCGTACCAGAACAAGAGCAATGTATCCAAAGTGCTAAACAACATTTACGAATAAAAGGAAATATCAAGTGAAAATCAGGATTGCAGTTTTTATAGCTTTAAGCTCGATCGCAACTACTGTACTAGCAGCGAGTAACAGAATATCCAACGGACTGATTATCCATAGTAGCGGGGAAGTTGCGATCGAGCGCCAAAACGGGCTAATTGTCCGCCCTACCAGCGGTACGCCGATTTATCCGGGAGACAAATTGCGAACCGCACAAAACGCACAACTGACGATCCAATGTGCAGATTGGGGAATTAAGTCGATCGCAGGGAGTGAAAATCAATTGAATAGCTGTTTGTTAGCCAAAGAAGAGTCTAAATCTGATTGTAGCGCCGACTTGGTTAAATGTCCCGATCGCGGCGACGATAAAATTGCTTGGAATAGCGCGCCAATTCCTTATATAATCAGTCCGCGGCGGACGAAATTGCTCGACAGCAAGCCAATTTTGCGGTGGAATCCGGTTGCTGGTGCGACTAGCTATAAGTTGAGCCTCCGGGAAAATGGAGCGAAATTAAACTGGGAAATGACTGTTAGCGGTACTGAGGCTGTCTATCCGGGGGAACCGGCGCTGAAACCGGGTGTTAGGTACCGATTGATTGTCGAGGCGAATACGGGCGCTTCTTCTGAAAGTGCCGTGGGAGAAGGAGATACAGAGTTTAGCTTGCTGGATGAGAAGCAGGTTGAGGCTGTTAAGGATGCGGTTGGGGCGATCGACAAACAAGTACCTAACGAAAACGCCAAAAAATTAGCAATTTCTAGCGTTTATCTTAACACAAACTTGATTGCCGAAGCAAGAGAAATTTTAGAAAATTTACAAGAAACAGGCGTGGAAACACCGCCCATTTATCGCACGTTGGGCGATTTGTATCTAGAAAAGCTACAACTGGTTCCCCAGGCTAAAGTCTACTATTCCAAGGTGATTAATACCGCGAAACCTGACGATATTGAGGAGTTGACAGCCGCTAGATACGGATTGGGGCAAGTTCATTCAGCGATGAGAAATAATCTGGAAGCTATGAAATATTTGCGAATGGCAAAAGATGGATATACAACCTTGGGAGATTTGCCAATGGTGGAAAAGATTGATAAACAATTGCGGGATTTGCAAAGGAGGGAAGACAGGAAATAGTGAATTTTTGATGAATGTACGATCGCAATAACCAAAATTCGTAGGGGCGGGTTCGCGACTAATTTTGTCACCCACAAATAATGTTTATAAACCCGCCCGCACCCAACCAATTACCCCAAACAACATCAATTCGTAGGGGCGGGTTCGCGAGGGATTTTGTCACCCACAAATAATCTTTATAAACCCGCCCCCACCCAACCAATTACCCCAAACAACATCAATTTATCTGGTTAAATTCAATGAATTATTAATATTTGGGTGGGGTGGGGGCGGGTTTTTACGATTCGTCGTTGGGTGTCATATATTTCGGTGAACCCGCCCCTACAGGATTGTGATATTATAATTTATTGTTGATGAATGTACGATCGCAATAACCAAAATTCGTAGGGGCGGGTTCGCGAGGGATTTTGTCACCCACAAATAATCTTTATAAACCCGCCCCCACCCAACCAATAACCCCAAACAACATCCCCGCCACCGCGTGAAATTCAATGAATTATTAATATTTGGGTGGGGTGGGGGCGGGTTTTTACGATTCGTCGTTGGGTGTCAGATATTTCGGTGAACCCGCCCCTACAGGATGGTGATATTATAATTTATTGTTGATGAATCTACGATCGCAATAACCAAAATTCGTAGGGGCGGGTTCGCGAGGGATTTTGTCACCCACAAATCATCTTTATAAACCCGCACCCACCCAACAAATAACCCCAAACAACCAAAATTCGTAGGGGCGGGTTCGCGAGGGATTTTGTCACCCACAAATAATCTTTATAAACCCGCCCGCACCCAACCAATAACCCCAAACAACATCCCCGCCACCGCGTGAAATTCAATGAATTATTAATATTTGGGTGGGGTGCGGGCGGGTTTTTACGATTCGTCGTTGGGTGTCATATATTTCGGTGAACCCGCCCCTACAGGATTGTGATATTATAATTTATTGTTGATGAATGTACGATCATAACATCTACTAACAAAACCATGAAATCAACACAAAAAAAAACCCGCTTTTTCCTCACCTTCCTCTCATTTACCGCATTAGCAATGTGGGAAATAGGACTTTTCGCCCCATCCCAAACAGCCACAGCCCAAATTACCCCCGCAACCGACGGCACTAATACTCAAATTACTCCCAGCGGCAACCAATTCAACATCAACGGCGGCCAACAATCCGGCGACGGTGCAAATCTCTTTCACAGTTTCCAGCAATTTGGTTTAACTCAAGGACAAACTGCTAACTTTATATCAAACCCCAATATCCGCAATATTTTAGGGCGAGTTGTCGGCGGCGATGCTTCGCTAATTAACGGATTAATTCAAATAACGGGCGGCAATTCCAATTTATTTTTAATGAATCCGGCGGGGATTGTATTTGGTGCAAATGCCAGTTTGAATGTGCCTGCTGCTTTCACTGCGACTACTGCGACGGGCATCGGTTTTGGCAATAACTGGTTTAGTGCGGCTGGTACTAATAATTATACTCAATTAATCGGAAATCCTAATAGTTTTGCTTTTACAAATACGCAACCGGGAGGAATTGTCAATTTAGGCAATTTGGCCGTGGGACAAGGGCAAAATTTAACTTTATTGGGTGGTACAGTTTTGAGTACGGGACAACTTTCTGCACCGGGAGGAAATATTATTGTTGCGGCGGTTCCCGGCGAGAGTTTAGTCAGAATTAGTCAACCGGGAAATCTGTTGAGTTTGGAGATTCAGCCGCAATCTGCAGCGGGCAGTTTGCCTCAAAATTGGGTGTTGCCAGTTGCATCTTTGCCGCAGTTGTTGGCGGGTGGCGGGGGAAGTGCAACGGGGGTGACAGTCAACGCTGGAGGGCAAATAGAATTAACTGGTTCTGGTTTGCAGGTAGAGAATGGAGATGTCACTGCTAAAGAAGTAACTGCGGAGAATGCAACGCTGTCAGCTAATCGCAATTTGACATTAGTTGAAAGTCTGTTGCGTACAACTGGCGATTTGAATTTGCTGGCTGACAATACAGTGCGGGTGCGCGATAGTGTGGCAAATCCGTTTGTGGCGAATGCTGGCGGAAATCTCTACATTCAGGGAAATCAAAGTATCGATATTTTGGCGCTGAATCATCTTTCGCAAACGCCATTTGTGAGCGGTGGAAATTTGACTTTAGTGAGTGATGGCATGATATCTACAGATGCTCACTTTCGCAGTGGCAATAATATGTCAATTCTCGATCGATCGGGCAAACCTGCTAATTTTACCAGTTTGTACGATCCAATATTTACGCAGCCCAATGACTATATCTCTGGGGGATATACGGGGGCTTCCCTCAAGGTAGATACGACTTCGGGTACGGGAAATATTATTTTTAATGGAGATATAAGTATTACGAGTCCAGACACAAATATTACTAGCGGTGATCCCGGCACAGATGAATTTATTCTGCGTACTTCGCAAGCGGTAATTTTGCGATCTGGCGGCAAGATTCAAACAAGAGGTATTGATACTTATATCTCTCTAACCAAGAACGCAGGGCCTGTAATTATGCAAGCTATAGATGACATTATTATTTCGGGAACTTATATAGGTCCATCTATCAAAATAGATACGACTTCGGGTACGGGAAATATTATTGTTAATGGAGATATAAGAATTACCAGTACCGCTGCAGCTTATGGTAGCCCTCCTACGGGTTATGAATTGATTTGGGGCGGTTCTAGAGCGGTAATTTTACAATCTGGCGGCAACATTCAAACAGGAAACTTTTGGGCTTATAGTCCTACTTTAAATAATACAGTCCCTATAATTATGCAAGCCACAGGCAACATTCAAACAGGAAGTATTAATACAGGTCAGACAATGGATGATAGTAGTGGTATAATATCTTTAACTGCTGGAGGCAACATCCTTACAGGTACACTTTCTACTGGGCTTAGTCTGGGCAGTCTCAAGAATGGCGGCGATATTACTTTGAATGCAGGTGGCACTATTACGACTGGCGATCTCAATGTAAAGGCGATTCAAAACGGCGGGCAGATAGCACTTACGAGCGGCGGTTCAATTGATATCGGAACGATCGATACAACGGGCGATAGCGCTGCTGGAAATATTACAATTCAAGCTAACAGTGGCATCACAACACCGACAACAGGAATTATCGCGGGTACTTCTAGTAACGGCAATGGCAGCAACGTTACTTTATCTACTACTAATGGAAATATTAATATTGGTAGCGTAGATACTTTTGGTATATTGCAGGGTGGAAATATTAATATTACCAACACTAAGGGCGATATCATTACAAGTCAGTTGCAAAGTTCCTTGTTCACTTCAACTAACAGAGGTGGCGCAATTAATCTCAGTGCGGGCGGCAATATTACTACTAATAGCATTGGTTCATCTGCCTTGCAAAATAGTGGGGCAATAACGTTGATAGGTGATAAGAGCCTTAGCTTAAAAGGGAGTGTTAATTCCGATTCTCGTAATGGTGTTAGTGGTAATATAACTATGGAGGCTGGTAATGGAATTAATCTTAATGGGAATAGCATCAGCGCTGGTGGCCCTCAATGCCCAACGGGTGGGAATGTTACCCTCAAGACTACCAATGGTGACATTATAATTTCTCCAGGTCAGATCGATACAATTGGTAATACTCCTGGTAATATTTTTCTTTCAAGTGGAGGTGCGATCTCTATTGGATCGGCAAACTCAGTAGCTGGCTCCATAGATGCCCGATCTGACAGCAAGGGTACTGGCGGTAATGTAACCATTTTGGCTAATGGCGATATTAATCTTCTAAGCATTTCAGGCGTGTACATACCAGGTGATACTGGCGGCGGTAATATTAGCCTCACTAGCATGAATGGTAAAATTAGCACAGGCATTCTCAATACCGAAGCTAATATTAGTGGCAATGCTGGCAATATCAACCTCCAAGCTAAGAATGGCATAGAAACACCAAGTGAAATACCAGGATATAGCTTAGATTTATTATCGACTCGTTCTCCTAATGGGAATGGTGGCAACATTACTCTATCTACGATTAACGGTAATATTCAAATAGGTAATGTCAATTCTGGCGGAAAATTGCAGGGTGGAAGTGTTAATATTACCGCCAGCACTGGCAACATTACTACTCGTGGTATTCAAGCCAGTGGTACTCAAGACGGCGGCTCAATCACGTTTAAAAGCGGCGGGGCGATCGACACTACCGCCGGAATCATCAATGCGATCGGCGGCAACAACGGCGGCAATATTTCCCTCGAAGCTGGAACCAACATCAGTACAGCAGGAATTGGTAGCGCTCTCTTATTAAGCGGCTTCAACGCCAATAGCGGTAATCTTCGCATTCAAAGCGGCGGTAATATCGACACAACTGCCGGCCCAATTATTACCGCTGCGGCCAATGGTAAGGGCGGAGGAATCACCATAAATGCTGGCGGAACTGTTGCGACATCTGATATTAATTCCCGCACTTTCGCTCCCAGTATTACTGTGACTGGTGGCAATATTGATGTCAAGGCAAATGACTCTATTACTGCTAAGGGAAATATCGAAACCAACCGCAATAACATTACTTTTAACGCTCCGGTAACATTAGGTGACAACCTGTCGGTCAAGATTCTAGAGACTGGCGATATTACTTTTAAGTCTACTGTTGACGGCCCTTACAGTCTAACTGTTCAACCCGATGCCGGAAGTGTTGATTTTGGCGATGCTGTGGGCAGTGTCTCTCCCCTCAACAGCGTTAATATTCAAGATGATATCCCCGAAAGTCCCGCTGCAATTAACATTATTACTACGAATAATATTACCGCCAAAAATATTACCTCACCCGCCGGAATTTCTTTGTTTAGTGAGAACGGAGAAATCATAACTAAAAATCTTGATGCGACTTCCCCTAACAATGGCGGTAATATTGCTTTGAATGCTGGAACTAATATTACTGCGGGCGATATCAATACCTCGTCTGCTGGTGATGGCGGCAGTATATTGCTCGACGCTACCGGAAGTATTACTGTTGGTAAAATTGACTCTTCGGCGCAGGGGAATGCAGGGAATGTCACGGCTTATAACCGCAGTGCTACGGGCGATATTACGGTGAGTCAAATTAACGCTCAAAGTAGTCTCGGCAAGGGGACGGGAGGCAATGTCGAGATTCTGATGGGAAGGTTTTTTCGATCGCTCAATTCCTTCACAGACAGCAACGGCATCAATGCTAGCATTTCTACGGCTGGAAGTCCTGGAGATAGCAGCGGCGGTACTATAATTATCCGCCACGGAGGCGCAGGATTAACGCCGTTTATTGTCGGTGATTCTGCCACAAATGGAACTGCGGGTGCAATTACTAGGGGAAATTCTAATCCTATTCAAACAATTTTGCGGGATAATTCCTATCTTTATACTCACAGACAGGATGGTGATCGCATTCAAATTATTTCCGTACCGCCGCCAATAGTTGCACCGACACCCGCAGCTACTCCAACACCCGCACCCACAGCCACAGCTACTCCCACGCCCGCACCGACACTCGCAGCTACTCCCACGCCCGCACCGACACTCGCAGCTACTCCCACGCCCGCACCGACACTCGCAGCTACTCCCACGCCCGCACCCACAGCCGCAGCTACTCCAGCCCCTTCCCCAACACCGACTCCAGCGCCCGCAGCCACGCCCTCACCGCAACTCCCACCGCGTTTACCCCTCGCACCTTTGGCAACACCCGAAAACTCGATCGCACCTGCCCCAACACCCGAAAGCTCGATCGCACCTTTCCCAATTCCCCAAATATTTATCGAACCTTCGGCAACACCCGAAACTTCGATCGCACCTTCGGCAACACCCGATCCGATAACTGGTTTTCCCCTCAACTTCCAACTACCTGAATTGCCCGGTTTATTCCTACTGCCACCCCGCGCGCGCCCCACCCAGCCCTCAACACCCACAACCCCAAACGCTGCTGCCCGCCTAGCTTCGAGGCCTACCCTTCCCTCTGTTTCCCAAATCAACTCCTCCCTCGGCGCTCAACCTGCGATCGCCCCTCAACCTTCAAACGCGCCAAATCCCGCGCCCACAGCCCCTCTTGCCTCTCTAACCCAGCCTGTAACTCAGATTCAGCCAGCACCTGCAAGTGCGATCGTACCCGCACCTACAAGTGCGATCGTACCCGCGCCCGCTGTCAGCCCAAGCCAAACTCCGCAACAGGAGTTAGCTTTTTTAATTGGCGATTTATTGGGAGCACAAACCTCGATCGACCAAAATGCTGAAACGGGAAATACCGAATTAGATTGGAAGCGTAACAATGAAACAATTATCTCCCTAGAACTTCCTTACTCCCCGTCAGTTAACACGATTGCGGGAGCCGAAGCAAATAACCTAATTTCCACACAGACATCTACTGACAATTTAACTGTTTCAGTCGCAGAAACTCCGCCGGAAATAATTGTGCAAACTCCTAGTTTACCGATTGCTAATTCTGAACCCTTTGATGTCAATCTTTCTGATCTTTGGGAGAGAATAGCTGCAATAAATACAGCGCCAGTTCAAGATTCACCGAGTATTACTCCAGCGCCCGCACCAATTCCCGCACCAACTCCAGCGCCGCCACCAACTCCAATTCCCGCAACAATTCCAGCACCCGCCCCAACTCCCGAACCAACTCCAGCACCCGTAGCAACTCCGATCGCAGAAAATCCCCCACCCGCAGATATCCCAAATCTCTTTCCCTCACCAATTAGCAGGTTGCTCGTAGAACAAACTTTAGAACAAGGCAATGCTAACGATGCTGTTGCTTTAATTGACCAACTCTTTGAACAAGACTACGAAAATTATTATGGGGAAAATTTCACGGATAAAAAAATCAACGTTCAATATCTAAGAGAAACTCTCAAAACAATTAAGGAAGAAACCGGGAAGCAAGCTGTAATTGTTTACGTTGTGGCAGGTATCCGAGACTTGTGGCTAATTTTAGTAGTTCCAGATGGCCCTCCAATTATCAAAAAAGTCGCCCTTGCCACAATAATAGAATTAAAGAAAAATGTGAAATATTTGCAGGAATATTTAGGGAATCCTTGGGGTTCGCAAGATACAAGATATTTGCCAAGCGCCCAGGAACTTTACAAATGGTTAGTTGCACCGATTTCTCAAAATTTAGAATCATTAAATATCGACACTCTCATTTTTGCATTTGATGCCGGTTTGCGCCAATTGCCCATAGCAGCTTTACACGATGGCAACCAATTTTTAATAGAAAAATACAGTCTAGGTTCAATTCCCAGCATCAGCTTGACTAACACCAATTATCAAAGTTTGCTGAATGCCGAAGTTTTAGCAATGGGTGCTTCAGAGTTTCCACACACCAAGAAAGAGCGTTTGCCAGCAGTGCCGATCGAATTATCTGCGATCGCCGGGAGGAGAACAGAAACGCAAAATCCAGCAGGATTTCCCTTGTGGCAAGGTCGCTCTTTTCTCAATCAAGAATTTACCCTGCAAAACCTGAGAAAACAGCGAGAACAACAGGAATTTGGAATCGTTCACTTAGCTACTCACGCCAGTTTTCCTCAAGGCGAAAATGGAAAAAAAGAAGCTGAGATTGATTTGTGGGACAGCTCTTTGGCGCTAGATGAATTTAGGTTGGCGAAGTGGTACGATCGCCGACAAGTAGAATTATTAGTGCTGAGTGCGTGCGAAACTGCGATCGGGGACAATACAGCAGAAATGGGATTTGCTGGACTGGCCGTCCGCAGTGGTGTAAAATCAGCGCTAGCGAGTTTGTGGAAAGTTAATGATATCGGCACTTTGGCGTTGATGACCGAGTTTTACGGCAATTTGCGATCGGCGCCAATTAAAGCTGAAGCGCTCAGAAAAGCTCAACTGGCAATGATTCACAAACAAATTGTAGTAAAAGACGGTCAATTGCGGGGAACTCAAGGCGCGATCGACATTAATCAAGCCACACAAGTAGCCAATGCAGATTTCTCACACCCCAAGTTTTGGGCCGGATTCACAATAATTGGCAGTCCTTGGTAGGTTATACCATTTTAGATTTTAGATTTTAGAATTGGGAATGACTGATGATGTATGGGTTTGGAGCACGGGCCTACACTTGGATTCTTTTTTTTTAGTGGTGTTAATCGGGCCTTGCACAATTTGAGGATGATGCTTGTGGGGTACGTGTCCCGCCTGCTTTGAAAATAAGCGGACGGGCGGGACGCCCATCCCACAAAACAATCAAAATCATCCCGCCATTATGCAACGCCGTTAATCGGAGATTTGATATTTACCCAGACTTCTGTTGACACCAATGCGCTTCGTGCACACCCCACATTGACTGGTGGCATTTTGCAAAAAGTAAATGTATCCCTGACTACTATCTTTTTATGTCATAAATTTGCTATGAATAGCAAAACTAAACACTAGCGGGGCAAAACCTGTGGGCAAGTTTGATAAAATATTCAATTCAGAAGACCAATCCGAAGCAAGCTTGACTTTAGAAGAATCCGTAGCAGCGGTAGCATTTGTTGCAGCAGAGGCAAATTCCCCTGATACGGATGCTGATATCTTAGAAAGCATACTTTGGGAATCAGAAATCTTTGCTGAATACTCGGAAGATGATATGTCAGCAATGTTTCAAAGACTCGCCGGTATTGTTGCCCAAGACGGTTTAGGAGCATTATTTAATACTGCTTGGGAATCCATGCCAGATGAGTTAGTATTGGATACTTTTGCAATTACCGCAGCAATGTTTGTCGGAGATGGCGAAATATCCCAGAAGCACCAGGCTTTTCTCCAAGAATTCCAGGAAGCATTAGGTGTGGAAGACGAGGAAGCTGCAGAAATTATTGAGGATGTAATTGCTGCTTACTCGGAAGTAGAGGGCGAAGAGTCTGATTTCGATGGGGCATGGTACGTATCTCCTGAAGGCAATTTTAGCGTTCCCATTCCAGTTGACGAGGAACGAGGCGGTAAAATTGATGATCAAGAAGGCTGTGTCGCATTTTCAGACGACTTTGGTGTTTTGCTGAAAATTGATTATTTCCCTGTTGCTGGTGAAGTGGAAGAAACAATCGAGTCGGTTGGTGAGGAAGGTTATCTCAAGTCTTTTCTCGACAATTTTGTTTCTCAGGCAATTCTTGCTAATGTTCCCAATTCTAAGTTACTCCACGCAGAATATTTAGAAGATGAAGAAGCTTATTTCGTGGTTTTAGATTTGCCTGCGGGTGCAACTATCAGCGTGCAAGAAAACGATGGCCCTTTGACTCGGTTGGATGCTTACCGGGGACTTATGGCTTTTATTGCTGACGATTTTTGCTACACCGTAAGCTGTCAGCGCATTTATCAGGAGGGGGATGAATTGGGTTCCCTGGAGTCTGAAGTTGAGGGAATTATGAACAAGATTTTTGAGTTTATTGAGACAATCGAATTCGGGCCAATCGAATAAGCAGGAATTATTTAGGGGGGCTAAAAACCGGGTTTCTTTCTAAATGTCTCGCTGCTTAACCCTATATTTTCAGAGAAACCGGGTTTTTGGCCAACCATTCTCAGGATATGACATCGGGTCCGATCGATCGACCAAAATTAAACTGGTTGGTAGTGAAGACTTGAGTTTTCATTACTTCCCGGCTCGCGCTTATTTTACCGCACTGCTAGATATTAGAGGTTTTTTGCCATAAAGAGTGCGATCGACAACAGGCTTTTTTGACCGATTCTCGATCGCACTTCCAGATACATTCAGTCAACCAAAGTCGAGAGGCAGCAGCAATTAGCCGCCATTTTCGACTAATTAGTAGTCTGAGCTTCCACCAATCTTTGCTTGAGTTCTTCCAAAGCACTCGCCCAGCGCGGATCTGGCTGCACCGAGCCGGAATCAGCGCTCGACACCGTTGCTGCTGACTGATTGCGGCGAGACTTGTTGTTGTCACCCCGACGGCGATTGCTTTTGCTGGAACCGCCTCCACCTTGGGTAGGAGGAGCCGAGCGCTGCTGTTGCTGAGGCGCAGGCACAGGCATAGGCACAGACGCCGATGCCGACACCAATTGCGGTGACTGCGGCGACTGCTGCTGATCGTCTTCGCCCTTCTCAGATTTACCCTTAGAGCGGGGTAATGCCTTCTCTATTTTCAGCGGGTTTTCTTTGAACATCAAGCCGTTGTATTTCTCAATAACTTGGTCGGCTTGTTCGTCGGTTAGCACCGTCACAAAACCGAATCCTCGGCATTTTCCAGTTTTGCGGTCTGTAATTACCTTGGTGGTAACAGATTCGCCCTCCGGTGCAAAAACTTCTTGCAATTCTTGGCGATCGAGTTCCTTTGGTAGATTGCCAACATAAAGACGAATAGACATGAAAAATTCCTCCCGACTTGGATTTTAATTAATTTGCTCGAACAGAATTACCTGAAGTCAACTGAATATTTACTTCAGGCAAACACCACCTAACCCGAGAATTAGCGCATTCCTCCCACCAACCTTGACAGCTCCCCCCACCTTTTAGAACAAAAAGATGATTTACTCTGATAAGGCCGGAACTTAACCGCCGATGCAGAGAGCTTTTAAATCTCAGGTTGTTGTGTAAACTTTTAGTCATCACTCAAATGTTTAGGCTATTGGCTATTCTGTATTACTTGCTTCCGGTTTTGATTCAGAATGTTTATAGCCAGCGCCGTCTAGAAATTTATGTCCAAGGATGTCAATTGTAAGCGATCGGAATGCCAGTATTCAGTTTAATACAGTGATGGATAAAATGGCTAACATTTTTTCAGCCAGTAATCTTACCTCGATCCTAATCTCGCTCCTAATGCTGAGAACTACTCACTTACCTGCTATCCCTTAAATCAGGCCCGGCAGAGTCCGAGCATTCTTTAAAGGTATCACAGCCTTGGTAACAGAGCTAGTTATTTAGGAAGATTTCAGTCTGAATTTAACGGAAACCACATCTGAATCACTTTTGAGAATTCATCTGGCACAGCAAAAATAGCGATCGAAAAAAAACAGCCGACAAGCGGCTGGCTGTACTTGCTGTGTTGGGATGTTGACAATTTTTACGCAATGCCTTAAGGGATTTTAGCCAACTGAAGTTATCGCGCTATTTGGTTCAATCCAATTCCTGTAAACTAATGTAACAGACTGCGGGCAAAAAAGCAACTTTTCTTTACGAAGGAAGTTCGGCAACGGATTTTGTAACGGATGTAACGGATGTAACGGATGTAACGGATAGACTGTAGGGTGCGTAGGGAGCAACTCCAGAATCCGATCGCCCATCCGCTGTTTAACTCAAAACCGATCGAGGCTGCCCGTTGAGACCGATTCACCTGAGAAGTGGCACCATTCTCAATAAGCTTTTTATGAACAGGCAAGATGCCTGTTCCACAAAGAGTGAATTTTCTTGTGGAACAGGCATCTTGCCTGTTCCTGAGAATGGTGCAAGATGTGAGATTCACCCCACAATCCGACAATTATTCCTCACCTTGGCCCCTGGATAATGATGTATGCGCCCCAAAAAGCAGCAGCAAAAGCCAAAACCGCAGACCAAATCGGATGTCCGCTGTCACTAACCCTCCCTCCTTGACTGCGGAGACTTTCAAGGTCGATCGCCACAGTAGCACCCCGGCGCAGCCAACCAGTCGCGACAACAGATGTTCCGATCAAATCGCTGGGGCGAGTAGTCTCTTTGAACAAAAATGGCCACAAAGAGCCAATGTAGCCAAACCTCGAAACATGGTGCAACCTCACCAAACCCGTCGCCGTTTGCAAAATCAAATCTTGTCCCAGCCAATTATTCATACCAGGCCTACCCAAAAGTTGCCCTTCCAGCCGCACCGGTTCAGCATCCAGCGGCAAACTCTCGGGATTTGACAAAATTTCCGGCAAACTCGGGGAAGCGGTTTCTCGCGGTATAATATCCGGGAAGAAATAATTGATCCGCATCAAAGTACCGATGCTAAATCCGATCGGCAAACACCCCCAAAGAATCGATCGATCGCCCCAAAGCCAATCCAACTGCCAGATACTCGTCCTCGAAAAAATCCAGCCAATCAGCCACAGCACGCCGACTATCCCCAAACTCATCGGAATCCCAAAAAACGGCGCACCCTGTAAAAATAGTTTTGAGTCTTTAAATTCGAGTATTGACTTAAACAGAGACAATTTTCCTTTCCTGGGTTGTTCTTGCACTCCCGCGTTTGCCAAATCTAACTCTGTCTCCACTTGCCAGAATTGAGCATAAAGAGCCAACAGCTTCAAACGCTCTCCCAGCAAAGGATGCGCGCGATTAACCGTCAACCAATTGCGCTCCTGATTGCTGACATCCCACAGCAAAATCTGTTCTAGCGGCGCGTGTAATGCAGCAGAACCAAGGGTTACAGCTTGTCCAACACCTACGGGTAACAATAGATCGAAACTTTCGAGGAAAAAGCTAGTTTGTTTTTGCTGCTCGATATTAGCAGCAATGCCGATCGCAATTTTACCCAGTGCCCGCGTCAAACCGTTAGGATTACCCGTAATTTCCGCAGCAGTGCGATCGCTAAAATACACTCTGCGGCGCGACAGCCACAACATCGGCCAGCGCAACAACTTATAAATCCCGTAACTAATAGCAGAAATTGCAGCGGCCACAAATTTAACAGCAGAACGCAAAAACTCGATCGTCATTAAATCACACAACCGCTCTTGCCAGTGCGCCACCTGCCAATAAATCAAGTAAGGAATCTGAATCACCAGCAGCGCCAGGGACATCGGCGCAAAATCCCAGTGAGAGATATGGCCCAACTCGCGCGCGAAAATAGTAGCAATTTCATCATCCGTCAATTGTTCCAACAGCCCGCGACTCACAGCAATCCGAGCAAAACGGGGCAAACCGCCGTAACTGAAAGCTACAGGAACATTCAGCGGCAAGAGTTTCAGCACCGGCACCGGCATATTTTGCTTCGTACAAAAGCTTCGCAGTACCCGACTAGCTTCCTTGCTGTGCTTGGATAAAACTGACCCGCGCAGAGTTTCGATGCCGCAAAACAGTTTCAGCAGCGCGTCTATCAGCCAGGGAGACGAGGCCAAAAGCAATCCAAAAACCATCTGAACAAACGGAGTTGGATCGCGGTAAAAAAGCTGAATCGGCGCGAAAATAGGCAGTCTAGTGAATATGTAAAGCTGAACCAACAGAGAATTAGTGTTTGTCAGCAGGAATTGCAGGATAAACCGGGCTAGGAAAAATAGGGCGATCGCACTTGCAACGGCTTGCACCCGAAACTCCAGCAACTTCAGCGGTTTGAGGGGGCGCGGGCTTTTCGCGCGCCCGGTGTCGCGCCAAGTGAGTTGGTAAGTATCTGGGCTGGCGACTCCGGGGATATCTGTTGGGGAAGCGGAACTATTTTCGCCGCTAATTTCTGCGGTATCGGGTGCGGTTTCTGTAGGGGCGGTGCCCCCGTGCCCGCCCTCTGATGTCGGGCGAATCGGCGGTGTGGGGGGTGGAGGTGGCGGGGAAATCGGTTGCGATTTGGCGTTTACAGGCGCGGCAGTCGGCTCTAAAGGTAAAAATCCTGTTTTTTTATCGGCGGTCGGTCTATCGCCCCCAATCGATTTTTTCGCCGATTTTGTTGCAGCATCAAAGGCGACAAAGCCTGTTTGGGGGGGAGTTTCTGCGGATTTTGGTTTATTTTCCGGTGGTTTTGGGGGGCGAGGGGGGGTTAATTCTTTTAAAGCGCGATCGGCCCAAGTTTTGACTTGAGGGTTGGGACTTTTGGCGAGGGAAGAGCACAGGGCGATCGCCTCTTTCACATTACCGGTTGCTTTGTACGCAGCCACTAACCCCATCTGCGCGCGGATTCCCGACGACTGATTGGCGGCGGTTTGGGTAACGGATTCTAAAAGGGCGATCGCCCGATCGTAATCCCGCGCTTTCAAAGCAGCTAACCCAGCCTCTAGAGACTGTTTTGCAGATGAACCCGATTGATTTGAATTAGGTGGAGATACCATTACAGTGCTGGCGATCGCGTCCTTTCTAAGATAGCTTGGCTGGTCGATCGATAACTGTTCTAACACAGCTCTATTTTGCTGTCATTAGTTGCAACTTTTGCCGCCAGGTACTTAAATAATTTCACTAAAATTATTTGTTTCTGAGATATTGCACGATCACCAGGATCCGACAGGGGTTTAAACCCCTGCCTCAAAGCTAAAGTCCTCTAAAAGAGGACTGAAGAATTATGTCAATTTGTGGTTAAATACTTCCTTGCTCTTTTAGTCTCGCGTTGCGCGGACTTTGTTTGACAAGAAGCGATTTCAATCGCCAGGCTTTAATCTCTATTTTTTGATGCTAAAATTGAAAACAGTAGCTAAAGGAAAAATGCCATGTCAGACCAAGACATCGCTAAGATAATTACTATCGAACCGGGTAAGCGAGGTGGTAAACCTTGTATTCGAGGTATGAGAATTACGGTTTATGACGTGTTGGAATATCTCGCTTCTGGGATGACTTATCAAGAAATCCTAGAGGATTTTCCCTATCTCACGCAACAGGATATTTTAGCTTGCTTGAGTTTCGCTGCTAAACGAGAGCAGTTTATGTTAGTTGTTGGGTGATGAAACAACTGTTATTTGACCAAAATCTCTCTCCTCGTCTTGTCAATCTCCTTGCTGATATTTATCCAGATTCCGCTCATGTTGATGCAATTGGATTACCTACCGCACCCGATCGCGAAGTTTGGGAGTATGCTCGTCAGCATGACTATATTGTCGTTACCAAGGATGCGGATTTTAGCGAATTGAGTCTATTGTTGGGGTTTCCTCCCAAGGTAATTTGGATACGACGCGGAAATTGCTCGACGCGGGATATCGAGAGGCTACTAAGAGATAACTATGATGCGATCGCAGTTTTAAGAGACACTCCTAATAGCGGTATTATCAGTTTGTTTTAACTCATATCTTGCCTGTTCCTAAACAAGTAATTGAGAATGGTGCAACATCTCAGTTTTAATAAAAACGTTTAAAGAAACCGGGTTTTTGACCAAATCTACGCATCACAATCAAAAATTGTCGAAAAAACCCGGTTTCTGGCCACCCGCGCGTCAGCCCTAAATTTGCTAAAATAGACCCAGAAAATATCAAAATATAAATATGAACGAATCCCAAATACCCCAAATTCCTTGGCTGCCATTAAGCCGAGAAGCGCACAAACTATCAGTTACCGACAGATTAGCTTTAGTCAACGCGATTGTTGAGTCCATCAGACAAGAACTCAGATCCCGCCAACCTCTGCTGGATGATTTTGTGGAACCCGTGACTGGGCTAGCAAAAACTGATACGCCACCCGCAACAGATGACGAATTTGAAATTAGATTGCGGCGCGATCGCAAAGGTGCGGCAAAGCGACTCAGAGGGCTAGCAAAAACTGATATGCCACCTCCAACAGATGCCGAAGTTGCACTCATGTTAGAAGAGCGTTTGGTGGAGAAATACCTAGAATGAAGGTATTAATAGACACCAACATTATCCTTGATAGTTTGCTAGAACGAGAACCGTTTGTAGAAGATGCTGATGCTTTATTTGAGGCGATCGAAAATGAGCAAATTGAGGGATATGTAACGGCAACAACCTTAACAAATATCTTCTATATTGTCAGAAGGCAAACTCGCAGCCTCGATCGCGCTAGGCAAGCTATTGCTGAAACACTAGCATTAATGAAAGTATCTGCCGTCGATCGCCACGTTTTGGAAATAGCATTTGCATCTAATTTAACCGATTTTGAAGATGCCGTGCAGTTAGCTTGTGCGCTGTCAGATAACTTGGAGGCGATCGTAACCCGCGATGCAGGAGATTTCGCTGGTGCCACCTTACCAATTCTATCACCTAAAGAGTTATTAAAACGTTTGGAATAAGATTAATCTCACATCTTGCACCATTGTTAAGAACGGGCAAGATGCCCGTTCCACAATAAAATTGAGTTTTGTGGAACGGGCATCTTGCCCGTTCCTAAACAGGTAGTTGATAATGGTGCAAGATATCAGATTAATAGGACTTACGCACTCCGACAAAGAAACCGGGTTTTTTACCGAATGTGTGGGTCACAACCAAGTATTCTCGTAAAAACCCGGTTTCTGGGCCCCATGCGTAAGCCCTAAAAAGGACTTAACCTTGCAGCTTACCGCCCAGATTTTCTCGGCGATGTACCCTCAGCCCGCTTCCGACGGATCAGCACGCTCATCACCTGCTTCGGATTAGCCGCGCGCTGTACGGGACTCCAATCGCCCACTTCTGCAAATCCCAGCCGGTACAAAGTGAGTATGGTTTCCCGGACACCCTTGGGCGAACCGACAACCGTTAACAGCACCACTTCCTGTTCGCATACTGCTGCTGAGTCGTCATTTGGGCATTGGGATTTGTTGTCGTCAGGCACGAATTCCTGTGACATAATATGTTCTCCTGGTTTTGGGTTTTCTAGAAAAACCCAAAAACCCAGCCGCCCCGCATTTTAAGACATAAGTAACCACACAAAATTAATTACATAAAGACTCCTTGCTAGGCAAGGGTTTCAGTAGAAATATTGTGTAATTAATTCTGCACACCTACTTAGCAGGGCGGCTACAGAGAATGTTAAGATTCTCGGAGCCTCCAGACTGCTGATTCCAGTTTGGCGGTTATGCTGTCCATTGCTGCTACCAACAGCTTTGGGCAGTGCAACTAGATTTTTGGGCGACGCGGGCTGCCTCCTCTACAAGCAAGCAACCTCTCACTTCAAAGCGTAGCCGCAGAGGGGGGCCGCCGTCAACCGATTTTGGATTTTAGATTTTGGATTTTGGATTGAAGAGGGGGATTGGGAGGTTTTGGGTCAGGCTGAGGATTTAGCGTTATAAAGGACTTGACGCTTAAATTGACTGTGCATACTTCTTGCCCTCTTCCGATTCTAGGTATTGCTGGTAAGCTATTTCATCGCCCCCAAAAGAATCGATCGATACCTGTCGTTTCGGCATCGGTTTGAGAGGAGTATCGATCGGGTTGTACCGACAGTAACACATCACAATTACGTCATAGTCGCTCATCGGAGTTGGAATGTCAGGCGTGTATGTTTGCACCCGCACAACTTCCCAATTGCTGACGCGATAGTGAGTATTGTGTGCGTGTTCCTTTGGATCGTGTTCTGACTCCACCCGCACAAATTCTACAGGGCGATATCCCGGTTCAGGAATCGGTTCGTTAGAAGAGTCCCAGTTTTCTGCAATGATAAAAGTTAGAGCTTGGCTGTGTTGGAGTTTTCTCTGTCTCCAGCCTTCATCCTCATCTGACTCAGCCTGAAAAATAATGTACTTGTGCATCACTCTTCCTCCTTTTCTTCGAGATAATTTCGATCGCCTCCTTCATCTCTTTAATCATTCACATAACTTACGCACTCCGACAAAGAAACCGGGTTTTTTACCGAATTTACGGTGTGTAATGCGTCTTCTCGTAAAAAAACCCGGTTTCTGGGTTCCATGCGTAAGCCCTACTCCTCGCTAACAGCCAAACCAGAAACCACAGGGGCGATCGCATTTAACTTCAAAACAGGGTGTTCCCCTTCCACCTGTCGGCAATTCCACTCATTTCTAAACAGCAAAACCGGCCTTCCCCAAGTATCTTTCACCGTCACCGTATTAAATAGCCGCCCAACTTTTTCCAGCGCCTCCCAACCGCCGTCAACCCAACGAGCTACACTGTAAGGCAACATATCGATCGTCGTTTCCACATTATATTCCGACTGCATTCTGAACTGCACAACTTCAAATTGCAACTGTCCGACAGCCGCCAAAATTGGCTCGCGTTTCGACTCATCAACCGAGTACATAATTTGCACTGCGCCTTCTTCCTGCAACTCAGAAACGCCTTTGCGGAACTGCTTAAACTTAGAAGGATTAGGATTTCTCAAAAAAGCAAAAAGTTCAGGAGAAAAACAGGGAATCCCTTCATATTCCAGTTTTTGGCCAGTGTAAATAGTATCGCCGATCGCAAATACTCCCGGATTGTTCAAACCGATCACATCGCCCGGATACGCAACCTCGATCGACTCGCGATCCTGAGCAAATAACTTTTGAGGTCTTGACAAACGCACCGTTTTACCACTGCGAGCGTGAGTCACGTTCATGTCCTTTTCAAACTTGCCCGTACAAACCCGAATAAACGCCACCCGATCGCGGTGTCTTGGGTCCATATTCGCTTGCAATTTAAACACAAACCCGGTAAAGTCTTCATAAGTTGGCGGCAAATCTCCGGCGCTGCTCTTGCGGGCGATCGGCTTCATAGCGTAATCTAAAAACGCATCTAAAAACAGTTCGACCCCAAAATTGCTCATGGCGCTGCCAAAGAAAACTGGCGTCATTTTTCCAGCCCGAACGGACTCTAAATCGAGTTCAGTTCCCAACTCATCCAGCAGTTCTAACTCTTCTTTGAGCTGATAGTAAAGGTCTTGTTCCAACAAATCTTCAATGCGCGGATCGCCCAATTCAATGACGGTATCAACAGCAGCACGAGAACCGTGTTTAGTCCGCTCGAATAAGTGAATTTTGCGCGCCCTGCGATCGAAAACACCTTTAAAGCGATCGCCCGTACCTATCGGCCAATTTACCGGATAAGTCTGCAACCCCAATTCCTTCTCAATTTCGTCCAACAAATCCAAAGGTTCTCTGCTAGGGCGATCGAGCTTATTAAAGAAAGTAAAAATAGGCAGACTTCGCAGCTTACAAACTTCAAATAACTTCCGAGTTTGCGGTTCCAAACCCTTAGCAGCATCCTCAAGCATCACTGCATTGTCAGCCGCCGCCAGAGTTCGATAAGTATCTTCGCTAAAATCTTGGTGTCCCGGAGTATCGAGCAGATTAATGTGATATTTTTTATACTCAAACTGCAAAACAGTAGAAGTAATAGAAATTCCCCGCTGCTGTTCCATCGCCATCCAGTCAGAGGTAGCGTGTCGCTGAGCCCGCCGCGCTTTCACAGAACCTGCTTCGTGAATTGCACCTCCGTACAGCAGCAGCTTTTCTGTCAAAGTAGTTTTACCCGCGTCAGGGTGCGAGATAATAGCAAAGTTGCGCCGGCGCTCAACAGCAGTTAGCAGTTCAGTTTCGAGTTCTGTTGTCATCACAATTAGGTAGGGGAATCATCACCCGATCGCCATTATAGCCTGTGCTACAGTTGCTATTAAAGGTAAAATTATCAATAAAGTCAAGGAACAAAAATAATATGTACGACTCCGACAAGCGGAAACTGCTATCACTGGTGTGCCACGGGGCGATTTTTTTCAGCACGTTACTGTTCTCGATCGGAGCGCCGATCGCTGTATTGTTAGTATCAGATGACCCCGTTGTCAAAGAAAACGCCACAGAAGCCATCAATTTTCACCTTAATGTATGGGTGTACAGCACCGTGATTGTGGTGTTAACTGTCGTCACTTTTGGTCTTGCTGGCTTTATCCTAGTGCCCCTAGGTTATCTGCTACACTGGGGACTGACAATAATGGCTATCCTCCAGGTTTTGCAAAATCCTAACCAACCTTACCGCTACCCTTTTATTTTCCGAATAGTTTAGACAGCAAATCGCGCTTCACCATCGATTTCACCAACCCGATTTCTTCAATAAGAAACCGGGTTTTTAATTGTTTTATAACTCACATTCGTTACCCCCAACTGGCAAATACACTGCTTAATATTATGTCCGGTCGATTACCCCTAATACCGTAGGGGTTCCCCTCACGAAAAATATCTTCCAATAATTGACAATCTCAAAAACCCGCCCTTTTAATCGCTCGATCGGACATGATATAAGTGACAAAGAGGGTTGATTATCGGAGACAAGATTCAGTAAAAAAACTTAAAACTTTGTGAAACTAAGCATCATCCAGTTGGGGATTCCAGAAAATTGACCTAACATCATGAGTGAAATCTTCTTAATCCATAAGACTTCAAAAATTATAGCAAAATCAACTATTAATTATGGTGTTTTCGCCCTGTTGCAGCGCTGTTGCGAACGCTAAGTTGAGCTTCCATTGATGCCGTTTCCCACACTATGCTAACGTCTTTGGGTTATTTCGCAGAGTTAGGGCGGATGTTCGATCGCTCCGAACCCTCGTTTTTGCTTTAGCTGTGCTATTTTTGCATCTGGCGATCGTTTTATGGAAATGTTCCACCAATTCTATCTCTACCAGATGTCTTAAAACTTAATACAATATTTTTCCAATAAAAATCCCGCTCTTGTGGAACGGGAAAGCCATCAGGGTGCATCTATATATATGTCAGTATAACTCATAGGGGGTCTAACCCCTCGTAGCTTTATCGAATCTTTACAATCACAAAATTATTGTAAAGATTGAGGTTTTTATTTGACGGATCAGCCGTTTTATGAAATTTAAAGGGAAAATGCTGACATTTATAAAATCCAGTGAGTTTCCTCTGAATAATCAAAACTTTAAGCTCCTTTACCATGCTTCGGCAAATGGTGGAGCAAATACCATAAGATGGCTACATTTGTGATAAATACCGCTAAGGATCGCGAATTAAATAACTTACAACTTTAATTGTTATTGTGGGATGGGCGTCCCGCCCGTCCTTTTTGGACGGGCGGGAC
>NZ_JAUBTV010000074.1:0-39772 GCF_036705145.1 Microcoleus sp. B5-D4
TGTTGAAGTAATTCTGCATCGGCAAGTTGATTCTGCGAATCAAGAATCCCCTCGGCTTTAGCCAGGGGAGTGTCAATTGTCAAAACCAGTTAAATACGCAACAAATTACACTCAAAAATCAAAATTATCGATCGCCAAATGCCAGTTTTTCTGATGCAGCCGATCGCACATCTGCACTTTCTCATCCGCCAAATATCGCTGAAATTCCGGTTTTTCCAGACCGCTGCGCCACATCACCAGAGCATCTTCTCCAGTGTCTTCGTAGTATCGCTTGCGCCGTCCAGCCTCTTTAAAACCAAACTTTTTGTACAGGGAAACTGCGGCTAAATTCGAGTCCCGCACTTCTAAAGTTGCCCGTTCTAATTGTCTGTCACAAGCCGATTTTAGCAAAGCCAAAAGCAGAGCTTGTCCCAAACCCTGACCTTGAAACTGAGGATGAATTGCCAGCATTATAATGTGAGCTTCTTCTAAAATCGCCCACAAACAACCGATACCAATGAGAGTTGGCGGAATCTGTAGGGGCGGTGTCTCCGTGCCCGCCCGAATCTGTAGGGGCGGTGCCCCCGTGCCCGCCCGAATCTGTAGGGGCGGTGCCCCCGTGCCCGCCCGAATCTGTAGGGGCGGTGTCCCCGTGCCCGCCCCCTCCCATGTCCAAAGACCTAATAAATCGCTGTTAGGACTGTCTAACTCGCGCCTGTAGCCTTCGAGCGCCCAAAGTCCGCCAAAACAAAGTCGATCGAGTTCGACTGCACTGTTGAGGTCTTCTGTGGCGAGATGTTTAATTTGTAGAAAACGCACAGTCGATTTTAAATTTTAGATTTGAGATTTTAGATTGGATAATTACTCACTGCAAGGATGCGGAGTTGGATCGAGTCTCAGTCAGTCAGCCTGCTTGCGGAATGAATCTGGGGGCAACTGACCCAATTGCTTGCCGTCAATTGTACACTGGGAAAGACCGTAAGGATAGTTATTGCGCGATGGTATCAACTCAATCTTTCGGGGTGGAATCGGGACTTAAGTATCTGTCTGAGTCTCAACAAGCCCTGCAAACTCGATCGCCCAATCAAGAACTGTTACCGCTGACAGCCAGTGTTAACAGCAGCGATCGGTTGGAAATCGGAGGCTGCGAGGTGACAGCTTTGGTGGAGCAATTTGGCTCGCCGTTGTATATTTTAGACGAAGAAACGTTGCGGGCGGCTTGTACCCAGTACCGGGATGCTTTTAAGCGTTACTATCGGGGCGAATCTCAAGTGCTCTATGCTTCTAAAGCTTGGAGTTGTTTGGCAGTTTGCGCGATCGCAGCGGACGAAGGTTTAGGCATAGATGTCGTATCCGCCGGAGAAATCTACACTGCACTGCAAGCCGGTGTCAGTCCCGACAAAATCTACTTCCACGGTAACAACAAGTCCCGCGAGGAACTGCGGCTAGCTGTCGAAAGCGGCTGCATTACCGTAGCCGACAATTGGCGGGATTTAGAGACTCTAGCAGAGTTGGGAGAATCGGGTGTCAGCAGCCTCACAGGTGGGCCGACACGAGTTATGGTGCGGTTTACTCCTGGAATTGAGTGTCACACCCACGAGTACATTCAGACGGGTCAAATCGATAGTAAATTTGGCTTTGATCCCAACTCGCTCGATCGAGTATTTAAATTCATCAGCCAACAATCGTCGTTATTTTGCGTGGGAGTGCACGCTCACATCGGCTCTCAGATTTTTGAACTGCAACCCCATGACGATTTAGCCGAAGTCATAGTTCAGGCCTTGACTAAAGCACAGAGTTATGGTTTACCAGCAACAGAAATTAATATTGGTGGCGGGTTGGGCATTCGCTATACTGAAGCGGACGATCCTCCCAGCATTGAAGATTGGGCTCGTACAATTTGCTCTGCAGTGGTAGCAGCTTGCGAACGGCAGAAATTGCCATTACCGAAATTGCTATGCGAACCGGGTCGATCGCTCGTCGGTACAGCTTGCGTTACAGCTTACACCGTTGGCTCTAAAAAAGTCATTCCGGAAATGCGGACGTATCTAGCTGTGGATGGAGGGATGTCCGACAATCCGCGTCCTATTACCTATCAATCAGTTTATCGAGTCCTCGCAGCCGGTAAAATGTCTGCTCCCTTAACGGAAACAGTGACAATTGCTGGGAAACACTGCGAGTCAGGGGATGTTCTGATTAAAGATGCCAAATTGCCAGAGTGTCAGGCCGGAGATGTCCTCGCGGTTACGGCCACAGGGGCATACAATTACAGTATGGCTTCTAACTATAACCGAGTACCCCGACCGGCAGCGGTTTTAGTGAGGAATGGGGAAGTTAACACGATTATACAGCGGGAAACTTACCAGGATTTGCTGAGGCTTGACCGCCTTCCTGAACGACTCGGAGCTCCAAAGTAAAAACTTAGAAGTTAAAAGTTAAAAGTTAAAAGAAAGACAATCCATGTTTACTTAGTGATGATTGCTTTTTCACTTTTAACTTTTGCCTTGTTCAGTCACGCGATTGGATTGACACTTCCCGGTCTAAAAATACGGGGATTTTCAGCATATTCCTTATAACAACTGTTCATGGTTCATGGGTTCGAGTGCATCACGGTTCGCGGTTCACAGGCGGTAGCGTTCGATGAACCATGAACAATCAACAATCTGGCTTTGACTTGGCCCTCGTTCAGTCCTTATTGATTCAAGGGATCGATATTGGACTGGTTTTTGCCCTTGCGTATTTGGTGCTCGTCATTGTTGGCGAGCGCAGAACGCTGTGGATGGTACGGGGATTTATTATTTTGATGCTGGCGGCGGCGGTGAGCAACTGGGCTGGATTGAGGCTGTTGCACGTTGCCCTCAACAGCTTGGTGACGGGTTCTGCTGTGGCAATGGCGGTAATATTGCAGTCGGAGTTTCGCCGATTTCTGGAACAATTGGGTCGGGGGGAATTTCGGCAATTGTTTGGACGCGATCGCCGACCCAATCCCGAACCGGACAGCGTAATAGATGAAATTGTGGACGCAGTAAAAGAACTTTCGCAAAACCGCACGGGCGCTTTACTAATTATAGAAACAGATTCTCCGATCGACGATCGAGATTTTTCTGTGCCGGGATTAAAGCTAAATGCTGAAGTTTCTAAAGAATTGTTGCAGACTATCTTTCAGCCGCAAACTTTGCTGCATGACGGAGCTGTTTTGATTCGAGGTTCGCGGATCGTGTCGGCGGGGGTAATTTTGCCTTTGTCGGATCGCACTGCGTCGCGGCAGTTGGGAACCCGCCACCGGGCGGCGATGGGGATTACGGAACGGGTGCAAGCTTGCGTGTGCGTGGTGGTGTCCGAGGAAACGGGTTCTATTTCTTTAGCCCAGATGGGACTTTTAAATCGACCTTTGACTAGCAACAAACTTAAGGAATTGCTGGAAGCAAAGCTGTTTCCGTCCGAGGGAGAAAGAGCTGTGGCTCCAATTCCGATCGGCAATCTCGGACGCCAGATAGGATTGAAGGGAGTGACGCTATTAAAACGGATACTGCGCCGTTAGTCGGGTAATCGGGAGAAACCGTCAATCACCCGGCGCTGCTCGGAGTACCGAGACAGCGCGGGCACAGAAAGAGCCTAGTTGACCAGTCTAAGTGGTTCGCCCACTACGTTTAAGGTAAGCGTTGAAGTACCTACCGGAAAATGCGTGCTAGTTTTCCGCTCTAGAACTTAAAAGTTAAACAGGTGTAAGGGTTAAGCCAGTGCTTTTAAGATAGTTACCGACCTTAAACATTGACGCAGCAAACATTACCCCGTAAGGGAGGACTTAAATGTCTAATTTTGTTTTTGTACTTGATACCAAAAAACGACCGCTCAATCCAATCCGCCCAGGATTGGCACGTAAATTGCTAACTAATGGCAAAGCTGCTGTCTTCAAAAGGTATCCATTTACGCTAATTTTGAAAGTAGAGGTAACTATACCGCAAAAACCAATTACTCTTAAATTAGATCCTGGCTCCAAGGCCAGCGGAATTGCATTAGTGCAAGGAGAAAACGTAATCTTTGGTGCAGAACTAACACACCGAGGTCAAGCTATCAAAGCCAGTCTGGAGTCTCGTCGTTCATTGCGTAGAGGTAGAAGAAATCGCCATACCCGCTATCGTCGGGCCAGATTCTTAAACAGGACTCGCCCTAAAGGTTGGCTAGCACCAAGCTTGCAACACCGCGTCGAAACAACCCTAACATGGGTAACTAGATTGATGAAGCTTGCGCCAATTTCGTCTGTTATTCAAGAGCTTGTGCGATTCGACCTCCAGCAATTAGAAAACCCAGAGATTTCTGGGATTGAATACCAGCAAGGCGTTTTATGGGGCTACGAGATCCGGGAATATTTGCTGAATAAATGGGGCCGGAAGTGCGCTTACTGTGGTGTGATTAATACACCGCTACAAGTCGAACACATTCATCCCAAAGCTAAAGGTGGATCTAACCGTATTTCTAATCTTTGTCTTGCTTGCGAAAAATGCAACATTAAGAAAGATACTCAAAATATTGAGCAATTCCTCTCTAAAAAACCAGAGATTTTGAAACGGATTCTGTCTCAAGCAAAACGTCCTTTGAAAGATGCAACAGTGGTTAATTCTACTCGTTGGGCGTTATTTAATCGACTCTGTACAACTGGCTTGCCTGTTTCTACAGGCAGTGGCGGTTTAACTAAGTTCAATCGCACTCGATTAAATTTAGCTAAAACTCATTGGCTAGATGCAGCTTGTGTTGGAAAGGTCGAGTCGTTGAAGATTTTAACAAACAAGCCACTATTGATCAAGGCAACTGGTCACGGGATACGTCAAATGTGCCGTACCGACAAATTTGGCTTTCCATCTCGCTATGTCCCCAGACTTAAGTTTATTAAAGGTTTTCAAACGGGAGATATCGTCAAAGCGGTTGTGACCTCTGGTAAAAAAGTTGGTATATACGTTGGACGTGTTGCCGTAAGAACCAGTGGTTCATTCAATATTTCTGCCGAGCGAATTGGTGTCAGGAATTAGCCACAAATATTGTTCAATTGTTCACAGAAAGGATGGTTATTCGTATGCAGCATAAACCTTGCCCCCCTTTTCCTCTCGCCACTGACCTGGGTACAGGTACAGTGGGAGTATCCAAGGGGGAAGACAGATGAGTCAAGGAATTTGCTTGGAAAAGTTGCCGGAGGATCTGCAACAGGAACTACTGCCTAAGCACATAGCAGTGATTATGGACGGGAACGGGCGCTGGGCTCAGAAGAGGGGGTTGCCGCGGATTGCGGGACACCGCCGAGGAGCTAGCACTCTGAAGGAACTGTTGCGCTGCTGCAAAGATTGGGGGATTCCAGCTTTAACGGCCTATGCTTTTTCGACGGAGAATTGGGGGCGGCCGGCCGGAGAGGTGGATTTTTTAATGAGTTTGTTTGAGGGAAAGTTGCGGCAAGAATTGCGGGAGATGGTGGACGAGGACGTGCAAATTCAATTTATGGGGAATTTGCAGGCTTTGCCGAAGTCTTTGCAGGCGCAAATCGAGCGTTCTGTGACGGCAACTCAGCACAATCAGGGGATTTTGTTTACGGTGGCGACGAATTACGGGGGGCGTCAGGAGATTGTACAAGCTTGTCGGGCGATCGCCACTCAGGTGAAAGAGGGCAAGTTGCAGCCGGAGGAGATTGATGAGGTTTTATTTAAACGCTATTTGTATACTGCTGATGTTTGTGACCCGGATTTACTAATCCGGACGAGTGGGGAAATGCGGTTGAGCAATTTTTTACTATGGCAAATGGCTTATTCGGAAATTTACATTACTGAGACGCTGTGGCCGGATTTTGATCGATCGGAGTTTCACCGCGCTTTGTCTGATTATCAGAAGCGCAGCCGCCGATTTGGCAAAGTCTAACGATTTTGGATTTGGGATTTTAGATTTTACATTTTTTGGTTGATTTTTTAGTTTCCAAGTAGGTCATCTCCTGCTCAACATAACGATTTTAGATTTTAGATTGGAGGACAAATCTAAAATCTAAAATCTAAAATCAAATTAGGGGCCGGAGAAAACGGCCGCTTCAATGTCCTGACGTGAGAGGGAGTATTTGAATGCTCGCTGAATGTCTTGGCCGTCGGCTCCAGCATCGATGTACCGGATGGTGAGTTGGTCGATATCGAGGGATAGTTCTGCTTTCCAGGTAGGTCGATCGATCTGCCAGCAGTGGAGTTCTCGCCGATCTTGCTGGCAGCCTCGGCTTTTTAGCCACTGCTCGATTTCTGGGAGTGGATGGTTGTACAAAGGAGTGTCAGCGGAAGGAAGAGTCATGGGATTTTAGATTTTAGATTTTAGATTTTAGATTGGGGATTTCCGATTTTAGATTGGGGATGTCGGATTTGAGGCTTTAATTGCCACGAATTAAGCCGATCGCGATCGCCAGTACCAAACATCCGATTAAGCTAGCTCCCATGATAAACAGGGCGAACATTTCTCCGGGGGAAAGAGGTCGATCCGTGGGATCTAGGTAAGCGGAGTTGGAAGTTTTTTTGCCCGATCCCGAAAGTGGAGTATTGAAGCCTGGGGGTGGCCCAATCACGTTCAGGCGAGAATAGCCTATTTTGAGGTCGTAGGCGAGGCGACGTTCTGGGTTGCTGAGGGTGGCGTAGGCGTTGTTGAGCTGTTGAAATTTGGCTGTGGCGACGGAGGGCGGCAGCTCGGTGGTATCGGGATGGTAGAGTTTGCTCAGTTCCCGGTACGAGCGCCGAATTTCGATCGGCGATGCGGAAGGATGCAGCCCTAACAAGCCGTAGTAACTAGAACCCAAGGGGGTTTTGCCGGGTATTTTCTGACTTTTGCTGTTTGCCGTTCCCTCGTTAGGAGTCACCTCAGCGCCTCTGGGCTTGTTGTTTATAATTTTTGATTATTTTAGAGCAGATTTGAGGGTAGCGCCACTGTCTGCGATTTCGAGGGGTTGAGGGTGGGCGATCGGGATAGCCAAAATGAGTGAGCTTCAGCGGGTAATATCATGTCCGTTTACTGCGCGTTTGAGATTTCTGACTCACCGAGCGATGGGGCAAGCTGATTTCGCCAGAACCTTTTCTCGACGCTGCGGATATTTTCTGCATCTCTCAGTTGCTCCAAGTAAAGCAGCAAATACTTCAATTCATCGTCCGTCTCATCGCCCTCAAAGGGGTTTACTCGCACTAGATTGCCATAGCTGCGCTCCCACTTTTGATGCGTATCGTCCACTGCAACGATTGACTCTAGATGATAACCTTTGCGCTTGACTTTTTTGATGTTTTTGCGATTGTAATATTCACCCAAGTCAAGATCGCAAGCAACTGTGCAGCGATCGCTTGCCCACACAAATGATAAAGTTTTAGGATTTTCAAAGATGGCTGACACAATTGCGATCGCATAAGACGGCGTAGAAGATGTCCACACAGCAACCTCAAACCAGTCTAGGCAATTTTTCAAAAACACATCAAGAAACGGTCGTTTGTAAACGTGATATGGCTCCACCCAAAAATCAGCTTGCCGGGGGAGAGATGCTTCGGTAGCATAAATTAAAGTTTCATCCAGATCGAGAATCAGTAGTTTTTTTTGGACAATCCATCATCAAAAATCGTTCCTCACTAAGTCTAGCTTCACTTTTTCTCCCCTATTACTGTAAACTATGAATCTCCCCGCAAATTCTGCACCTCCTCAACGCTAAGCCCCGTAACTTGGGCGATCGTGGCATTATCTAGCTGTGAAAGTAATTGTCTGGCGATCGCCCGCTTCTCGAATCGCTTGCCTTGTTCTATGCCTTCTAGAGAAGCCTTAATAATTGCTCCCTGTTGGTCATAAATAAACTGTTCTCTTCTGTCCAAATCTTCCACTTCCTCTCGGCTTAACTTGGCTTGATTCGCAATATTAAAAGCTTCATGTATTTCTGGTATGCTATCCATTGTTTCTGGAACCGATGTCAGACTTCTGGCATTTTTCATGAAATAAACCCATTTGTCTGCTAAAGTTTCAAGTTCCTCCTGTCCTTTGGTAAACTTTGGCAACTCTACAAACACTAAATCCAGATCGTTTTCGGGATAAATAAAGTTTTTATTTACTTCTTTGAACACAAATCTGGAAATAAATTCTGGGCTGTTAGGAAACATTTCAAAATCAGTAATTGTCAGAGCAATTACTGGCTTCAGCAATCGATAGCCTTGTGCTGCTTCCAATTGAAAAGCGTAAGTCTTCGCTGCATTGTACAAAACTCGTTTCCCAAAAGACTGGACGTTGAGCACTTGCATTTCAATAATTACTAAAGTGCCGTCGCTTAGTTTGGCTTTCACATCCAGATAAGTATCTTTTAAGCCTTCTAGTTTGGGTGGTAGATTCGGGTTGATAATTTCTAAGTCTTGAATTGTGGGATTGCCTTCATAAATCAAGGCGTTGAGAAAGCTAATTAGAATCTCTTTGCTTTCTGAGGAACCGAATATTTTTTTGAAGGCGTAATCGGTTTTCGGGTTGATAAATATCATAGTTGTCAGATTTAGCTTTAAGGCGATCGGTTTTGTGACGAAGCAACGGGATCTGAGCTGGGTCAAACTGCTGATTTTGTTTCAGGTAATGGTTTGACATTTTCCGGCAAATGTGCATTGGCGATCGCCAGCACAGGCTCATCGTCCCTGTGTTCGCCGTCGGGGGGAATTTGGCAAGAAATCAGTTCTGTGACGATGCGATCGCCCAGAACATCTTCCCAATCTTGCAACTGTTCTCTGGCTTTGATAGGTGTATTGACAGCCACGTCTACGCCCATTTGCTGAAGGTTGAGGCTGTGGGCTGTCGATCGGCGGTTGACCCACTCCACCAGCCAAACGCTCAAGCCGACTGCTGCCATCAAAGGCAAGACAATCCGATAATCGCGGGTTAATTCAAACATCAACAGGATGGCTGTCAGCGGTGCTCTGGCGCTGCCGGCGAGGACGGCGGCCATTCCCACCATTGCGTAGGCGGCAGGGCCAGCGACTCGATCGCTCATTGCCGGCAGCATTTCCAAAAAGAGGCCGTAAGCCGAACCCAGGGAAGCTCCCAAAAACATCGCCGGAGCGAAAATGCCGCCAACTAAACCACTGCCGAGGCTAATTGCGGTCATCGCCAGTTTGACAAACAGCAGCAGCAACAGCAAAGGCAAGGAAAATTTAACATCTTGGAGCATCGCTTGGACTGTTTCGTAGCCAACACCCAAAATTTGAGGCAATTGCAGGGCGACTAAGCCGACTGCGGCCCCGCCGATGATCGGGTGAAGCGGCCGGGGCAGTCGTCCGAGCCAAGCAAATCCTCGGACTTTTCCTTGAAAACAGCCCTCGGCTAATTGAATTGCTTCTGTGTAGGCTAGAGACACTCCGCTCGCTAAAAGTCCCAATCCCATGTACAGAGGCAGTTCTAGGGGGCTGCGGACATCGTATATCGGCAAAGAAAAGGCCGGCTGAGCTCCCAAGCAGATTTGAGCGATGAGCGCCGAAACTACGGCGGAGAGCAAGACAACGCTGACTGACGAAGTGGCGAAGGTGCTGCCGAGCACGACTTCTAAGGCAAAGAACACTCCGGCGATGGGAGAGTTAAACCCGGCGGATAAACCTGCTGCTGCTCCCGCGCCCAGGAGCAAGCGCTGCCGTTCTGGGGAGAGCTGTAAAACTTGAGCCAGCAGCATTCCGAAGTTGGCGCCGATTTCGACGCTGGGGGCTTCCGGGCCGAGGGAGGCGCCGGTGCCGAGGGAAACTGAGGCTGCCACCATTTTGGTGATGGGTTTGAGGGGGGAGAGTTCTTGCAGGCCGCGGGTGGCTGCAATTAAGGAAGACATATTCGGGCCAAAGTCCCGAAACCGCCAGCGCATCAGCCCGATGATGACTCCGCCGAGGGTGGGAATGCAGGCTAGCGTCCAAGAGCCTTTGGACGCGATCGCCCCCATGAAGTCTTCCAGCATCAGGCTGTGGATGAAGTGGATGAGGTAGTGAAAAGTGACGACGCCTGCGCCCGTAACTCCCCCGATGACTAGGGAGAGAATGAGCAGGAGGGTTTCTGGGCTGGGGTGCAGACGGTTGAATAGCGGGCTTAGGCGGGAGGCTTGGGGAGTTGCTGCAGTTGGCCCGGGTGGCGGCAGATCCACAGGAGGGATGGCTCTCATTTAGCGGTTAATTCTTCGGTGAGAAGTTATATAATATTACAATTTATTTCTTATTTTCATTTTGAGTGATTTTAGGGGAATTGACAACTTATATTAAGGCGTATTTTAGGGTAAATTTTTTTGGCTGGCCGCTGGGGTGGAATGACTGATTCTGAGGAGCGGCGGATTTGGCGTGATTGTATGCTCAGTTACATTCAAACTTAGATATACTCTGGCGATAATCCTAATTAACTATATTTATAGTTTTGCCGCTTATACCAATTTAATGTGAAGTTGCACATATCTCGATCCCCCTCGCATACCCCTGATTGTTGGGGTGTAGGGGTTGACTTTGAGAAGAATCTTGTCCCACCCCCTACTCCCCTTATGAAGGGGGGTTAGGGGGGATCAGATTCTACGGGGCCTCATAAAAAATTGGTATTAGGCCGATCGCATCAGTGAACTAGCAATATCATAGAACTCAGTAAAAAACAACTTTCCAATTAAAGAATTGGCGATGGGAGATTTTACCTTACAAGCACAAATCTCAAACCACAAACCTCAAATCTCCAATTTTAAATTCCTTGGTCGCGCATACTATCATATCGGTTGTTGAGTGGGCGGGATTCTTGGTCTGGGTTTGGCGATCGACATTAGCGGATCGCCGATGGTGGCGACTTTCCAGGGTGGGGATTCTAGCTGACGTGCTGCGATTAAAAAGGGTGATCCTCGCTTTAGGCGATCGACCATTATTTTAGGTGGAATAAATGCCGATAAAAAAGGTTCGTTGACGCTGCCAATATATGCGTAAGCACCATTCTCTAGCCACCTTCCGGCAACGGTGTTTGTGTCATCTGGCGCTGCTGCTGACCAACTGTGGATCATGTGGATTGCTGCGGGAAATTGGAGTTTTGGTATGTCTTCAACTAAAGCGTCGCCGTTGCCCACTTGGAATGATTTTGGATAGCCTTTGGAATTCATTAATATTAAGTCAAATGTCCACGGTTTTGAAGCTAAACTCCGCCACTTTTCCAGGCTAGATTCTGGTTTCTGCACTACTTGGACATTTAAACCTATGGTTTTTAGTCCGCTAGCTGCTTCCTCCATTTCATATTTTGCCCAATTTCCTTCCTTGGGGTAACTGTCATAAAGCATGGCTGTTTGGCTGTCTAAAAATATGGCAGACATGGCTTGATAGATCGATCGTATCTCGGAACCGTAAATCCAGCCAACAGCCGCCCAGCGTTCGCCGTTGGGGTGTCTTCCCAAACCGTCGGTAACGGCTAGTTGTTCGTCTGGTTTTTCTGGAGATTGATATTTGACTGCTAGTTGGCGTACAATGGTTATTGTGTCGATCGGGTCTGCGAGTTGAGAATAAAAAAATCCGGTTGATTCGACAGCTTTTGTAACTGCTAGTTGCAGATTTTTCCACTGTGTGTTATTGAGGGTATCATTGGGTTTTCCGAAGTTGCCTTCTAGAAATACTAAAGGTTGGCCGTGAGCGGCTGCTAAGGCAACTGCTGCTGAGCGTGCGGGGTCATTTTCTGATGTGATTACTACTCCTGGGGGTTCCCAGCCGAGTTGCTTCCATTTTGCTTTTAAGGTTTGAGTATCCGTGGCATTCCAGGCGGCTGCTGTGGCGTTCAGCATTAATTGCTGGAGTTTTTGATTTTTTGGCAGTTGCTGTTTGATGCTTGGCAAACGGACTATTTCTTCGGGTTGAAAGCGCTGCAAAAACATGGGGGCATATTTTTTGTCTTCGATGAGAATAGGCCAGTTTCCTTTGAGATTCCATTTTTGGATGGCTGCTAAAAATGTGGCTTCGTCGGGTACTAAAACTACGCGGTTGACTGTTGGTATGTTGGATCGGAGGATGGCGGCTCGGAGGCCTGTTTGAATTGGCCAGGGTTCTTGTTTGGCTGAGGCGGGAAGTTGAAAGGGTTTTGTGAAAAGGCGATCGCACCCGACACCGATTATTGCTAAGCTTACAAGAAGTGCGATCGCGAGTAATTTAAATTTTAACTGTTTTTTCATAGGGGCACGGGAAAGAAGGAACTAGGTTATAAATACGAACAATTATCGAAATATTTTTAGGGGCTGCAAGCGGATGTTTAGAGGCGCGGGACAAAGTAAGATTGTAAGTGCGATCGGGCTGGCTACTTTTAGTATTATTGCCTTAGCAACTACAGGTTTAATAATTTTCGCAGCGAACCGTTCGTCAGTCAAGCATCAAGTCCGGCAATTGCTGACAGCGAGGGAATGTCAAGGTTGCAATCTTTCCGGGGCGAATTTGAGCGAAGTTTCTCTGGAAGGCGTCAATTTAGAAAAAGCCAACCTAAAAGATGCGAATTTGTGGAGCGCGCATTTGGTAAAGGCTAACTTGAAACAGGCAAATTTGGCTGGGGTTTATCTGATAAGCAGCAATTTGGCAGGGGCAAATTTGGAGGGAAGCAATCTAGAAAATGCGTTTTTAGAAGATGCTTATTTGGGAGGAAGTAATTTGAGAACGGCTAACTTAAGAGGTGCTTTTATGAAAGGTATTTTTCTCGTTAACGCTGACTTGGAGGGGGCTAATTTGGAGGGGGCTAATCTGTGGATGGCTAATCTGGAAAGTGCTAATTTGAAGGGTGCTAATCTGAGAAATGCTTTGCTGTTGGATACTAATTTGGCAGGGGCGAATTTAAAGGGTGCGGTGATGCCTGATGGTAGGCGACAGGAATGAAAGTCAGTTGTCAGTTGTCAGTTGACAGTTGTCAGTTGATAGTTGTCAGTTGTCATTAATCAGAGCAGAGGGCGATCGCACCTGCAACCTTCATTTCTGGTTATTTAGTGAGGAGATGAAGGGGTGAGGTGCGATCGACTTAACTAGACTTTACTTAGACGGAGAACCTTCTGCAAATCTTTGAATAGCTTTTGGTGCAAAAGCAGCAGCTAAAAAAGCAGTTGTAATCTCTTTGCCATCAGCGTTTTTGGTAGTTATTGTGATTGCGCCAAACACAATCGCTGCAATCAGCGCAATCAAACTCATAGCTCGCATTGTCGAGTATTTTCCATTATCCTCTTGCAAAACTTGTGCAAAATCTTTTCCGCGATCGGCATCGTTTGCTTGAGTCTCAACCATAGAAGAATGTGTCATTTGATTAACCTCATAAATATACATAGAAATGGTAAGTAACCATCGGGCAGGCAGAATGCCTACTTGTTGAATTTTTAGGTGGAAGTTCCCCCACGGAGGGGGCAACTTCTGTTTAGGCTATGGCGTTGAAATAAGACTCGGCGAACTCCGCGATGAGGTCAGCCCTGTCCCGTCCATTCACTATTGTTCTGGCGTTGAAGAAATCGCGTCGATCGCCCACAATGGAACCACTCAAACCTACACCCGTAAAGCTACCATCGCGCATTCCCCGAACTAGAATCATGGCAGCAATTTCAGGGAGAGCGGCTTTTTCTGGATTATCTATCAAATTAATTCCGAGTTTTTCGCTCCAGATTTGATAGTTGCGACGACCTGTAATTTGGACAAAACCTCTGCCTTTAAAGCGAGGGCCATCACCGGGTTCAGTATTTCCTAAATCTTCGCGACCTTCATAATCCGACCCATCAGCTAATTCCATCATGAACCGTCCCAAAAGGGATTCATGTTGGGCCGTTGCAAAAACATAGGCAATTTGCCCTAGATCGACAACTCCATCGTTGAGACATTGATTGAGAATAAGAGGCAAATTTTTCTGAGCAAAGGGGCGAATTTCGGATGGGCATTGAGCAACATCTAAAATACGATCGATGCTAGGGAATCCATCGGGCATATCCGAAGTCTTGGGTGTGCGACTAACTATGATTATTTCTTCTGGCTTCACTTTCAGCAACTCAGCCCAGGTATTGCGATCGACTTTTCCTGTTACCTGTAGTCCGCCGGGGACAAATTGGCTTTTATTAGCAGGGCGCATCCGTTGAAATTGTTCGACTGCTGCTTTTGTGACAGACCCAAAAAGTCCGTCAATTTTGGCATCTTTGGGTAATAATCCCCAATCTTTCAAGCGCCTTTGCAGGATTTCTACCTCGTCAATCAGGTGAGGGCTATCAATAATCCCGTCATTGATTTGTAACTCGACTTTTTTAATGGTCATATTCAGTTCTCCAAGTAGTAATGATGTTTGTAGTAAGCACTTCAGTCTTTGGTTGCAGGTTTGGGAAAAATGCGGACTAAAGTCCTCACTACAAACTTTTTTTATTCAGGGGCTTTACCGGACGCAATTTTAATTGCAAACGCAGTAAGTTTTTCGGCTATTTAGAAATTCGATGCAGCCACATTGTTGCAGTAGATTCGATCGTGCTACTGTCCCAATTGTCATAAAAAGATAAAGCTTCACGCAAACTAGAGGCATTGCCCGCGGAGGATATCAATTTACCGCTGTATAACTTGTTTTCGCCCTTGTTATCTGGTGAAAATCGGGAATTTTTCCGATAGCCTGAGTGGAACCATTCTCCTGCTGGGTCATTCACAAAAAAGTCACCACTGGCGTTATAACCGCGAATAACTAGAATGTGACCTGAATTCGTCCAAAAACCGTGCAATATACAGATCTCGCCAGAATCGAGAGACCGAGTGATGTCTGAAAGACTTCCCTTTAATGTCAACTTATCTCTCAACCCTAAACCCTCTAACAATCTTTTGATGCCATCGGGAGAACCGTGATCTATTCCCTGCCGATCGAAACGTTTTTTAACATCATCTTCGTACTGTGGAAAGGAACCTAAATCTGCAACTTGAAAGTATTTGAGACACATTGCCGCACTTGTAGCACCGCAAGTGCGCCAGGGCTGAATCTCGTTATCTTCTTGACTGAAATACGGAACGTTATGATTGACAGCCATAATTTACCTCAAGGTAAGTGTTGTAAACGATTGATTTGGCTTCAGACCATGTGTTTGAGCTGATATTTATACAGTAGCGAGTTGTTATTGTACGGTCGATATAGATAACCTAAGTTGTTAAAGTTCAATCCAAAAACAAAAAAACTGAGGCAACCTCAGTCTAACTAAGTAAACCTCAGTAAACTTCAGGTTATACTCAAGATCCAATGAAAAATTTTTAACCTTATGAATGTTGAAGAAGGGCTGAAACTCGCAGATACCGCGGTCTTTGCCAAAACAAACAGACACTTAAAAGATATAGAAGTAATAATTCTGAGGGGATCTTGGGAAGGGCAGGAGTATCATAAGATTGCAGAGGCTTACGGATATGCTGCCGAATACCTGATGCAAGATGTGGGCCCCAAGTTATGGAATCTGCTTTCGGAAGCTTTAGGGGAAAGAGTCAGTAAAAGAAACTTTCGATCGGCATTGGAAAGGCGATCGCACTTGCAGTCAGAGATAGCCGCACAGCCAATTGCACCAGAAATAGCCGAAGAATTGGTCAACATCGAGGATTTTGGCGATGTTTCAGGAGTTACAAGCACTCCTTTATGCCAAGATTGGGGTGAAGCGCCGGAAGTCTCAAATTTTTTCGGCCGCGCCGCAGAATTAAATACCCTCAGTCAATGGGTACTCCGCGATCGCTGTCGCTTGGTGGCGCTGTTGGGTATGGGAGGTATTGGTAAAACGGCTTTAACTGCTAAACTGGGAGAACAACTTCAGGGTGAATTTGAATATCTAATTTGGCGCAGTCTCCGTCATGCACCTCCCTTGCTGACAATCTTGACTGAGTTGAACTCATTTGCCAGCAGTTCCCCAGAAACGCAACTGCTAACTACTATAGGCGAGCAAATTTCTTCCCTAATCAAAAGTTTGCGCGATCGCCGTTGTTTGCTGATCCTAGATGATTGGGAAATGATTTTGCAAAGTGGAGATATCGCTGGGTATTACGGAGATGGTTATGAAGGGTACGGTCAACTATTGCGGCGAATCTCAGAAGAAAGGCATCAAAGCTGCTTGCTACTCCTATCGCGAGAAAAGCCTGTAGAGGTTGCATCTTTAGCAGGCGAAACCTTAGCTGTACGTGCATTACAAGTTAAAGGCTTAAAACCAACAGATGCAAAAATGCTTTTGGCAGCCATTGGCTTTTCTGCCTCAGAAAACGGCTTAGATGAACTGATACAAATATACCGAGGTAATCCTGCTGCACTGAAAATTACTGCTACCACAATTCAAGAGTTGTTTAATGGCAATATCAGTCAATTTATGGGTCAAAGCTCCTTAGTTATTGGCGATATTTTTGCCAATCTACTTAACGAACATTTTCAGCGGTTATCGGATTTAGGAAAAGCTGTCATGTACTGGCTGGCGATCGAACAGCAGCCGATTTCCTGGAACCAACTGAAAGCAAAATTATCAGCAGGCGTTTCTAGTTCAGAATTACTAACAGTATTAGAATCCTTGGTAAGACGTTCCTTAATCGAAAAAGAGCTTTCTCCCTCTAGTGCTGAAGCAAAATTCACTCTCGAACCCGTGATGATGAAATATCTCACCCATAATTCGATCGAACAAATATGCCAAAATATTCTCGAAGCAATGGAAGCGCAATCCACCGACAAGCTAGGTTTAATCGGAAGTCATGCTTTCGAGCGATCGCCAGAACTCAAGGACACTAAAATTACTCAGCTACACCCGATCTTAACCAAAGTTCGAGAACGCTTAGATTTAACTCGAATAAATAATAATTATCAAATGCAGCTAAAAGAACTTTTGTCAAAAGTGCGCGAGTGTCCTTCCCCAAAGCTTCAATATGCAGAGAAAAATTTTCTAAAACTGCTAGGAGAAACTGAAATATAGCGAGCCTAAATCATTTGGTAAAAAAATCTAGGGTTAAAGAATGCTGTTTGACTATTAGACTTAGATCCCCCCTAACCCCCCTTAAGAAGGGGGGGACCGGATGTACTCAAATTCCCCCTTTTTTAGGGGGAAGTCTTCTCAAAGTCCCCCTTCTTAAGGGGGATTTAGGGGGATCTAGAATCAGGTAAAAACGAGATTTCTCAAGAGGTTCTATGATTCCAGGTAACTTAATTCATCCAGGATTCATATTGCAAGGTCGCTACCAAGTTATCGATCGCATTGGTGGCGGTGGTTTTGGCGATATTTTTGAAGTAGACGATGGTGGCATTATCAAAGTATTAAAAGTTTTGAATTTAGATAACTTTAATAACCCAGATATTAAGCAAAAAGCCACCATTTTATTTCAGCGAGAAGCAGAGTTCTTAATGAGCCAAAGGCATCCTGGCATTCCTCGTGTAGAAACAGACGGATATTTTACTTGGCCTGAAGGTAGTAGCAAAGCCTTACCATGTCTGGTAATGGAAAAAATACCCGGTCAAAATTTACAAGAGTGGATGTTAGCAAGAGCGAATCAACCAATAACTACAGAAACAGCCATTGAGTGGTTAAATCAACTCACACAAATTCTCAATTTACTGCACGATCAGCAGTATTTTCACCGAGATATTAAACCGTCCAATATCATGTTAAAGCCGGATGGAAAATTGGTATTAGTTGATTTTGGTGCGGTGCGAGAAGTAACAGAAACTTACTTGCGACAACAAAAAGAAAATTATACTGGGACTGCGATTATTTCCGCTGGTTATACGCCAAGCGAACAAGCAGAGGGTCATGCAGTACCGCAATCTGATTTCTTTGCTTTAGGACGTAGTTTTGTTTATTTACTGACAGGAAAAGTGCCGATCGATTTACCTAAAAATCCTGACAATGGTGAATTAATATGGCGAGATAAAGCAACGCAAGTTTCACCGGATCTGGCAAATTTGCTTGACCAAATGATGGCGATTTTTCCCGGAAAGCGACCGCAAACTTGCCAGGAAATATTGCAAATTTTGGCAGGGGTAAACTCGCGATCGCCCTTGGAAAGATTGGCGAAACCGTTGCCAGAAATTAAACAATCGATCGAACCCAGTAAAACGAATCCTATTTTTGATAGGATTCGTTTTAACTGGGTAGGCAAACTAGCTCTAGCTAGCTTGTTTTTGCTAGGCGGTTTGTGGACTTTCTCACCCCAGATAGTATTTTATATTAACAAAGAAGGTTTGAGTAATTACAAAAATCAACGTTTAGATAATGCGGAATTATATTATAAAATAGCTCTATTATTTCAAGCAAATGATGGAAGAGTTAACTATAACTTAGGCGTAATTTATGAAGACAAACAAGAGTATGAAAAGGCTCGCGCTGCATATCAAATTGCTATCAATGCAGGTGTTAATAAAGCTTTAAATAATTTGGCGCGACTGGAAATTTTAGATAAACAATATGCGAAAGCTCTACCGCTGTTAGAAAAAGCTTTACCACTTGCCACAGATATTAAGACAACGTACACTATACACAAAAATTTAGGTTGGGCGCAGTTGGAGTTAGGGCGATATGAAGAGGCTAACAATAACCTGACGAAAGCGATTAATATTGCTAGCGATCGCTCTGTTGCTTACTGTTTGCAAGCTGTTCTTTTAGAACGTCAAGGCAATAAACAAGCATCTATATCTAATTGGAAAAAGTGCTATGATAAATTGCCATCTGAATTTCCTGAAGAACAGAGATGGGTGCTGCAAGAATTCAGCAAAAATTTTCAAAATTTAAAGTTATAGCGTATCTCCGATAGTCCGGCAGGGGTTTAAACCCCTGCCTCAAAGCACAAGTCCTCTTTTAGAGGACTAATGAAGATTTCCAAAGTTTATGCGATCGCTTCGCTATCGCGAACAATGAAAAATAATTTAGGTCATGAAAAATAATCATCCATCCAAGCTGACAGCAATCAATCTCAAAGGCAAAACATTTACTTACTTTGCTATTTTTGGGCTGACGCCTTTAATCCCGATCGTCACAGCGTCAAGAGTTGATCCGATAATTAATGGATTGCATCCTCAAGTTTCAGGTATCGATCGACCGGAAATGCTAGCGATCGACTGTGAGGATTATACTGCCGATCCTCGCGGGCCTCTTGATGTCTTAATTCCTTATATTATCAGTCCCCGACGCACTTTATTGCTGAACGATCAACCGAAATTGCGTTGGAATAAAGTTCCCGGTGTTAATAATTATACTGTTAGTTTAGTGAAAGGCGATCGCACAATTTGGGAAACAAAAGTTAATGGAAATGAGGTAGTGTATCCGGGAACACCACAACTGGAACCGGGATTTGTGTATTTACTGGTGGTAAAAGCTGAGAACGGCAGGACATCTGACGAGGAAAAACTGGGCGATCGAAGCTTCCGAATGCTACCACCGACCCAAAAGCAACTGGTGAAAGGGGCGATCGAGCAAATTAACAGTCAAAAAATTGCCGAGAAAACCAAAGCTTTGCAACGTGCTTATTTTTACATCGGTTCGGATTTGAAATCTGAGGCGATCGAGACATTGGAAGCATTGGTAGCAACGGGTTTTCAAGAAGCTATTGCCTATCGCAAGCTCGGCGATTTATACTGGCAAGAAGGGGTGACATTGCTGGCGGAGAGCAATTATCTAAAAGCACAGGAATTAGCTAGTGCAGCCAAAGACATCGGGGAGCAAGCGCAGTTAGAGGAGGCTTTGGGGGAGTTGTACGGGGCGATCGGCGAAAAGCAAGAAGCACTTCGCTGGTTGACGCAAGCCATAAACAGTCACAAAGCTTTAGGAAATACGCGAAAAGTTAAGGAACTGGAAACGCAGATTGCCAAACTCAAGGCAAGTTTGGCAAAACCGCAACGCTTTGCCGGAGGATTGGGGAGTTAATTTAGAGAAAATTTTGATTTTTCCCGGAGAACAGTTTTTAGAGTGAGTATGAAATTGGAAATCATGAGGTGAGAGGCAAGAACGAAAATGAGCGATGACAAATCTGCGATTCAGGTAGCTGATGAATTATTTCAGGAAGCTTACAAGGAGGTTGAAGCAAAAAACTATAGTGCTGCTTTACAACTTTGCCAAGCTGCTTTAGCTATTTATCAGAAAATTGGCGATCTAAGTGGTGTAGCATACACTCTAGCTAATATTGCCGATATATGCAGGCTCTCCTTAGAGTCACTATTACCAGAATTAGAAGAGTCAAATTTACCAATATCTGGAGATTCAAACTTTCGGGGAGAGCCATCTCCACCGCCACCGCCTTTATCAAGATCTGGAGATTCAAACTTTCGGAGAGCGACACCGCAAGTGTCAGAGCCACCTCCAACGCCAACGCCCCGTCGTTCAAGATCTGGAGATTCAAACTTTCGGAGAGCGGCACCGCAAGTGTCAGAGCCACCTCCAACGCCAACGCCCTCTCCTTAATGAAACAATCATTACTCAAATACAGCCGTTTTCAGGTATGTGAGGTACAGAGAAACCAGGTTTCTTGAAGAAACCTGGTTTCTGGGGTGTAATTCATAAACTCAAAAGTGCTGTATTTGCAATTAGCCAATTTTAGGAGAAGTATTTGTATTCTTTAAAAACTAGATATAGCCCTTTTATATGTTTGTTAACTCGGTTCAGGTTGGCTTTTTATTGGTGACACTAAAATTATCAATAGGGCACTTGTCAGGATTACCGATAGTAACTAAATCGGAGGAATCTTGTATAATTAATTCTGATTTTCAACCAGATTTTTTTTATTTTACACAAAATTCAACTACTGGGGAACCTAAAACTGAAGTTGAAAAACTCTTTGAAACAGGGATGCAAAAATATGACCAAAGTCAGTATCAAGAAGCATTAGAGATTTACAAACAAGTTTTAGCAATTTACCAAAAGAATGGCGAGCGCCCAGGTATTGGCAAAGCTAGTTATGCAATTGGTGCTGTTTATCTTCAACTAAATTTATATTCCCAAGCTCTCCCATTGTTACAAAAATCTTTAGTTATTCATCAGGAATTAAATGACCAAGTAAGAGTGGGAAAAAGTATGATTGCAATAGCTAACGCTTATTACCGACAAGGACAATATTACCAAGCTCTAGACTTTTATCAACGAGCTTTAGTAATTCATGAAGAAATTGGCGACAAGGTAAATATTGCACACTCTCTTAATGGAATAGGGGTAGTATATGAAGGTTTAGCGGAATATTCTCAGGCGCTTAATTTTTATCAGAAGAACCTTGCTATCAGTCAAGAAGATAACGATATATCGAGTAGTGGTCGCCTTTTAAATAATATTGGAGTAGTTTACAGTTATCTAGGACAAAGTTCTCAAGCTTTGGTAGTTTTTCAGCAATCTTTAGCTGCTCGTAAAAAAGCGAACGATCGCTCCGGCGAAGCAATAACTCTTCTGAACCTTGGGACGGTTTATGAAAAACTCAAAGAATACTCAAAAGCTCTGAATTTCTATGAAAAATCGTTATTGATTCAGAGGCAACTCAGCGAACGTGCAAGTATTGGTCGTACTTTAAATCATATAGGTTCTGTGTATTCCGAGCAAGGACAGTACGTTCAAGCATTAGAAGTGCTGAGAGAAGCATTATCAATTTCCCAAGAATTAGGAGAAAAGCCTTGGGTTGGGAGAACACTCTATCGAATTGGTAGTGTTTATCAAGGTTTAAATCAATTTGACCAAGCATTAAATTCTTACCAGAAAGCTTTAGGAATTATTAGAGAAATTGGCGATCGCCAAACAGAACGCCTCATTCTTAGTAACATAGGGGAAGTATTGGCGAAACAAAATCAACCAGAAGTAGCGATAGCCTTTTATAAATTATCCGTTAATGTCACCGAATCAATTCGCAGCGATTTGCGCTCTCTCCCCCCCGAACAACAGCTTTCTTATACAACAACTGTCGCCGATACCTACCGCCTCCTCGCCGATTTATTACTGCAACAAGACCGAGTTTTAGAAGCACAACAAGTCCTCGATTTACTCAAAATTCAAGAAATAGAAGATTATCTCCGTTCCGTTCGGGGAAACGAACAAACAGCACAAGGTATTCCCTTAACTCCTCAAGAAAAGCAAATCCGAAACAGACACAATGAAATTTTAAATAGAGAGATTCAACTAGGCAGAAAGCTGGCTGAATTAGAAAAAATTACTCCAGCTAATCGCACATCTGAGCAGCAACAAGAAATTGCCAATCTCAGGCAAATGCAGCAGGAAATGCGCGGCACATTCAACGAATTTATTAATTCTCCTGAAATTGTTGCCATTCTCCAACAACTCAGCCCTAGAGTACAAACTGTGAATCTAGCTCAACTCAATACCATACGGGGAGACCTATTGCAGCGGTTAGAAAAAAAAGCCGTATTGATTCAGCCTTTAATTTTAGAAGACCGTTTAGAATTGGTAATAACAACTGCTGACTCTCCCCCATTCCGACGTACTGTAGCAGTTAAAAAACAAGAACTCAATCAAGCAATTCTGGAATTTCGCATGGCTTTGGAAGATCCCAACTCCGATGCCACAATCCCAGCTAAGAAACTTTATAATTGGTTAATCAAACCCCTCGAACACGATCTGAGTGAAGCACAAGCTAAAAGCATTATTTATGCTCCTGATGGACAGTTGCGCTACATTCCTCTAGCAGCTTTATATGATGGTAAACAATGGTTGGGGCAGCGGTTTGCCATTAATAATATTACTGCTACGAGCCTCACAAAATTCAATGGAGAAACGACTTATCAACCTCGCGTTTTGGCGGCTGCTTTTGGTGCGCGTCGTTCTACTTTTAAACGGGGGTCTACTCCATTTGCTTTTTCTGGCTTGCAATTTGCGGGGCTGGAAGTGGAAAATTTAGCTGCGATGGTGCCGGGAACTACAAAATTAATAGATCGGGAATTCAATCGTGCCACAATGATTCCGCGTTTGCCAGATTATAACATTATTCATTTGGCAACTCATGCTATGTTTGTTACCGGACAACCGGAAGATTCGTTTATTTTGCTAGGTGATGAGGATGTAATTACCCTGCCCGATATTCAAACTTTAAACCTACTGAATGTAGATTTGGTAGTATTGAGTGCTTGCGAGACGGGGATAGGTGGTAAACTAGGTAATGGAGAAGAAATTTTAGGTTTTGGCTACCAGATACAGGAAACAGGAGCAAAAGCTGCGATCGCATCTTTATGGAAAGTAGATGATGGCGGCACTCAAGCGTTGATGACAGCTTTTTATACGGCGTTGCTGTCGGGAAATAAAAAGGCAGAAGCTTTGCAAAAAGCGCAAATAGCCTTAATTACAGGTGATGATTCAGTGTTGGGTCGATCGGCCAATTTATCAATTTTAGCTCAAACTCGCAGCGGTTTGAAACCGTCAGTGGCCAGTCGTTTGCATCATCCATACTACTGGGCACCGTTTATTCTGATTGGTAATGGTCTTTAGATAGTTGACTGTTGACAGTTGACTGTTGACAGCGAGGTTTTTAGATCGAACTGTTAATAGATTCCGGGAATTAGTTTTTTGACTTTTTGGCGGTACTCTGAATACTCTGGATATTTTTTGGTTAACCAGGTTTCTTCTCGGTTGGCTTTGATCTCGAAAAGTATTATTAATAGTGCGCTGGCTATTAAGTGGGATATGCTCATTTGAAAAAGTGTCCAGCCGAGGGCTGCTAAAATTAAGCCGCTGTATAATGGATGCCGCACTATTCCGTAAATGCCTGTTTGGACTAATTCTCCGTCTTCTCTGGGATATGGTAAAGGTGTGAGGTTTTTTCCTAAGTCTATCAATCCTTTGATGATGAAAATTAATCCGGTTAAGCCGAGAATACTGGCCATAAACCAGATAATATAAAGTAAGTGGGTTGATTGAATTTTTAATCCTGGCAGTTGATAAACTGGTAAGATTACAAATCCTGTGAGCAATCCTCCTTGCAGCAAAACTAAATATTCGCCGCGGCTGTTGTTGCGCCAGCCTTCGCGCGTGAAGCCCCAGTCAGTTAAGATTTTCATAGTAAGACAAAGTTCGGCAACGGATTTTGTAACGGATGTAACGGATGTCAGGAAGAAGGAAGAGGGGAGTTCGGCAACGGATTATGTAACGGATGTAACGGATGTAACGGATGTCAGGAAGAAGGAAGAAGGAAGAGGGGAGAGGGGAGAAGGAAGAGGGAAGAGGGAAAAGGGGAGAAGAAAGTGAACTGTAGGTTGGGTAGAGTGAAGTAAAACCCAACCTACGGCGAACAGGGAACAACCTACAGTCAACAGTCAACAGTCAACAATTAACAAATTTATTCTCGCCAGGGACGTGTCATTAATTCTAATTGATTGACTTCTTCTTGGCTCAAATTCCAGCCTAACGCGCCTGCATTTTCTTGGGCTTGTTTGGCGGTTTTGGCGCCGGGAATGGGGATGACTCCGTTTTGGCATATCAACCAGTTTAGGGCAACTTGGGCGGGCGTACGATCGCGCTTTCTGCCCATTTTCCGCAGGGTGGACATGACTAATTCAATTTTTTCGATGCCGCTTTTGCTGAAGCGGGAGTCCATTTTGCGGGCTCCTGTAGGTGGTTCTTGGGCTGTGTATTTGCCGGTGAGCAATCCTTGGGCTAAGGGGCTGTATGCTAAAATTGTGACGCCCAATTCGCGGGCTGCACTCACAATTCCTTGTTTTTCTACTTGCCGCGACAGCAATGAGTACCGGACTTGATTTGTTGCTAGGGGAACGCCTCTGGCTGCTAGTATTTTGTGGGCTTGGCGCATCTGTTCTACTGAATAGTTGCTGACTCCTACTGCTTGAATTCTGCCTTGTTTTACTTCGTCGGCTAAGGCGTTCATCAGGGTTTCTTGACTCAGTAAAAAAGTGAAGGGCCAGTGCACTTGGTAGAGGGCTATTTGTTCTACTTGCAAGCGTTTTAAACTGGCACTCAAGCTTTGGGAAACTGATTTTCCTGTAATCCGCCAAGGTACGGGGCCGAATTTGGTGGCTATTTGCACGGGTTGGGTGGTTTTTTTGAGAAACTGCCCCAGCAATTCTTCTGACAAGCCGTTACCGTAGACTTCGGCTGTGTCAAAAAAGTTGACTCCGTTGTCAAGGGATGTTTTGAATGCTGCTTCGACTTCGGCGGCGCCGTAGTTGCTGCCGTAGTTCCAAAATAGTTTGTCGCCCCAAGCCCAAGTTCCGACGCACAGGGGAATGACGGCTGGGCCGTTTTGTCCTAGGGTAATGGTTGTCACGGTTGGTAAATCCACAGTTATTGATTCTCTTTATTTTTATATGAATTTATACGAATAATCCCGATCGAGCTTCTAGCCGGGGGAGGAAAGGCGGCTGGTGGCGATATCTCAGTTACTATAAGTGCAAATGATGTGTTTATTTGAGTAGTTATGTCGATCGACCGTTTACCAGATTCAAGATTAACAGATTCCGCGACTCCTGCTATCAAGAGAGTTACCCTGCTGACTATGTTCCGGTTGGGTTTGTTTCAGATGGGATTGGGCATGATGTCGATTTTGACCCTGGGGGTGCTCAATCGCGTCATGATTAAGGAGTTGGCGATTCCGGCTACTGTGGTGGCTGGTACGCTGGCTATGCACCAGTTTGTCGCCCCGGCTAGGGTGTGGTTCGGGCAAATGTCTGATGCTAGGCCTTTGTTTGGCCATCACCGCACGGGTTATGTGTGGATGGGCGGGGTTTTGTTTGTGATTTCTGCTTTTTTGGCGGTGCAGGTGATGTGGCGCTTGGGCAGCAGTTTGGAGGCTGTGGGGTGGACTACTCCTACTTACGGTTGGGTGGGTTTGTTGGGTTTGATTTTTGCACTTTATGGTATTGCTATTTGTTCGAGTTCGACTCCTTTTGCTGCTTTGTTGGTGGATGTTTCGGATGAGGAGGATCGATCGAAGTTGGTGGGTGTGGTGTGGTCGATGCTGATGGTTGGTATTATTATCGGGGCGATTATTAGCAGCGGTTTGCTGAAACAAATTGATGGGGATGTGCCACGGGAAGTGTTGCAGGCTTCGATTAATGGTTTGTTTGTGAAGGTGCCAGCGCTTGTTTTGCTGTTGGTGGGGATTGCGACTTTTGGCGTTGAGAAAAAGTATTCGCGGTACAAGATGCGATCGTCCGCAGTGAATCGAGAAGATAAAATTACTCTGGGAAGTGCGCTGCGGATTTTGACCGCTAGCCGCCAAACCGGTTTGTTTTTTACTTTCCTGCTGATTATGACAATTTGCTTGTTTATGCAGGATGCGGTTTTGGAACCTTACGGCGGGGAAATTTTTAAGATGCCGATTTCGGAAACTACGCGGTTGAATGCTATTTATGGTACAGGTACTCTGATCGGTTTGAGCGCTACTGGTTTTTTAATTGTGCCGCGCATTGGCAAGCAAAATACGATTAGGTTGGGCTGTTTGTCGGTGGCGGCTTGTTTTGGTTTAATTATTTTATCGGGATTTACTGGTAATCCAATTGTGTTTAAGTCGGCTTTAATGTTTTTTGGTTTTGCTTCGGGAATTACGACGACTGGTGCATTGAGTTTGATGTTGGATTTGACTGCGGCGGAAACGGCGGGGACTTTTATTGGTGCTTGGGGTTTGTCGCAGGCGATGGCGCGGGGTGTGGCGACGATTAGTGGCGGTGCTATTTTGGATTTGGGCAGGAGTTTGTTTGGGGTGCCGATGTTGGCTTACGGGTTGGTGTTTGCGGTGCCGGCGGTGGGTATGATTCTGGCTGTTTGGTTGTTGGGTAGGGTGGATGTTCGGGAGTTTCAGGATAATGCTAAAAGTGCGATCGCCACTATTCTTGAAAATGAATTAGACTAAGGTTTGTAGTGAGAACTTTAGTCCTCATTCTCTTGTTAATCAAGGGCTTCAGTCCTTAATACAAAAAAACTGCAAATGAAAGATTTTTGGGATTCTATTTTAAGTTTTTCTCAGACTACTGTCAAGACAGTCGGCCAGCAGTTTTTGAAAGATTTTGGTTCTGCACAAGCAGATGAGAAGGATGATGGGAGTTTGGTTACGCAGTCTGACAATTGGGCGGATGCGGAGATTAGAAGTGCGATCTCATCTACTTTTCCCAGTCACGGGATTTTGAGTGAGGAAGGAGAACACGTTTTCCCAGAGAATGAATGGTGTTGGGTTGTTGATCCTCTGGATGCTACGACTAATTTTGCTAGGGGAATTCCGATTTGGGGGATTTCTTTGGGTTTATTGTATCGCGGAACTCCGGTTTTTGGCTGCGTGCATTTGCCGCCGGTGAATCAGTTTTTTCACGGTTTTTATGCAGGGGATTTGGCGGGCGACAATGTATTGGCAAATATGCCTCAAGGTGCGTTTTTGAACAATCGGCCGATTTGTCCCACTGCTGATAAGATGAGCGGGAATCATATTTTTAATTTGTGTTCCAGAAGTGTGGGTATCGGGCCTCATCTTCCGAGTAAAATTCGGATGTTGGGCATGGCTAGTTACAATTTTTTGACTGTGGCTTCGGGTGTGGCTATGGGAGGGGTGGAAGCGACTCCGAAAATTTGGGATATTGCGGGGAGTTGGGTAATTGTGAAGGCTGCTGGTGCGGTTTGGCTACCGCTGGAATCTCAGGGGATTTTTCCGCTGGAAGTGGGGAAGAATTACGGCAGGATTTCTTATCCGACTTTGGTGATGAATCGGCAGGAGTTGGTGTCGGTGTTTTTGCCGTTTGTGGAGGCTTGGAAGAAGAAAAAAATGGGGTAATTTAGGTTAAGCGAAGCTATCCCGTAGGAAATCGAACAATTATCAAATAAAACTGCAGGGCAGGCGTGACGGAGGAGTCTCCCACGCCTGCCGTGCTGTTTGGAAGAAATATACCGACCGATGACCGATGGTTCAAGTATGCCTACTCTTGTCTATTTCTGCCAATCTGCGATCGGGTGGTTTTGTTTTACGTCGATCGGGTGATGCGGTTTTGGTACAATTTGTGGTAAGTTTTTCACGAGCTATTATTTCTAGGAAATAAAATTATACCCGTTTTCAAGTAGAGGCACAATGGAAAATACGTTTACTGCGGTGTGGGAATAAGTAGATGAGTGGTATATTGGCTAGGTCGAAGAGTTAGCCTGTGGGAAGATACAAGAATAAAGCTTGGAAGAAACTCGGAAAAGTCTGTGATTTGCGATCGCACTAATCTCAATAGCACAATTCTCGCATCCGAGTTGCTGAGTGCGGCAGTCCCAATTCTACCAGCGTTTGTAAATACTCGTCCGGCGTTTTTGGCGGATTCTTAAGCCGGATTCTTTGTTTCTCCGCTGCTTTGCATACACCTTCAAACTTTAAGTTGAGAAAGCGCAGGATAAAGTCATCTGGGTGCAGCGGTTCAATGTTATATTGTTTGAGATTCTCAGCAGGAAAATCCCTGAGATTGAAAGTAACGATAAAATCCGCGCGAGAATGAATTGCTGCTGCTAGAACGTGCCGATCGCCCGGATCGGGAAGTTCCAACTCAGGTATAATTAGCTCATAACCTTGCACTAAGCAATTTTCAACATTTTCATTCATCAAGTTTTTGGTTCTGGCAAGCTGTTCCGACGTGATATCCGGACGGTGGAGAAGTACATTTCTCATCCATTCGCTGTGAATTTCTTCTGTCCAACGGGCATCAACTATTTTGCTAGCTGCTAACTGGACGAAGAAGTCCCGCAGCGGTGCAGAATATAAAATGTTAGCATCATAAACAGCAGTGAAAATAGCCATACTTCAATCGTACAAGCCTAGTGCTTCTGATTCAGCTACAAGCTCATCCATCCCTTTCATACTTTTTTCGTAACTCTGCTTTTTATATTTCATTACATCTTCGTAACCTATCCGGCGACAGCCGCGTACCATTTTGTGAGGAATTGCGCCAGAATCTAGTAAGTGCCACACATACTCGCGAGAGACATTGAGTATGACCTCAACCTGCCAGATATCAAGTTCTTTAGTAATTGGAATCAGCCTGGCAGTATTGCCGCTGCTTGTCTGTTGTAAAATCGCTAACAGCAGTGGCAATGCTGCGGCAGGTATGTCAATTGTCTTTCCCTCTTTTTCGTTTAATATCAATTTGAGGGATTCGCCAGACGGATGATTTTGCAAGTGCGATTCTAAAGCGCGGCTGCTGGTTTTGGCAACCGCTGCTTCTGCTGCTGTCGGCAAAGCAGGTGCTGAGTCGGGATCTCCGGTGAATGTCATGTTAATTTGGGGGTGAGAATAACAGCCAATCAACTACGATCGTAGCAATTTTGCGAGGCGATCGCACTTGATGCAGCCAGCAAAATAACAGATGCTGGGATAGGGACACAACATTGGTGTGTCCCTACTGCAAAATGAATTTATTGCCTCATGCGATTAATTTCGACAGCACATTAGACAACTTAGCACCGAGATTTTCAACAGAGTCCTGCTGTTTGGGATCTTTCATCGTACCGTCAGCATTAAATGCTTCAAAAGCTTGGGGTACTGCTTTCTGATCCGGGAGTACCAATACGTTAATATTCCCCAGGATCGATCGCAAATGAACCAATCCCCGCAAACCGCCCATTCCCCCTGGGGAAGCACTCATAATTACCGCTACTTTGCCAGTAAATGCCACCAATCCCGGTTCACCGGGTGCTGGGCGCGATACCCAATCGATCGCATTTTTCAACACAGGCGTAATTGAACTGTTATACTCCGGGGAAGCTATCAAAAAACCGTCATGCGCTACCATCAATTCCTTCAAGTGCCGGGCATTTTCTGGCATTCCCTCTTTTGCTTCCAAATCTTCGTCAAATAGCGGCATCGGCAAATCGCGCAAATCTACATAAGTAACTTCTGCACCCGCCGCCGTAGCCCCAGCCGCCGCAACTTTTACCAGCAGTTTGTTATAGGATGCTTCGCGGGTACTCCCGGCAAATGCAAGTATTTTTGGTCTATTGTTCACGGTGTTTCCTGATATTTTGACAAGATAATCTTGACATTTCCAAGATAAATTTTAGCAAAGTAAGGCGCTCGCTGTCTCTTTCCTTAAGATATATTAGTTAAATAAATTGTCACCAATGAAAAACCGGGCCGACGTGACTGAAAGCATCCAGGATACCCGCCACGTGATTCATTCCAACGCGCAAACTCAGGACCCAGAAATAAAAAACCTGTATCCGATGAAACTTGCCGAACGTATTTATCCGTGGGGCCAATGCTTCAATCTAAAATCTAAAATCTAAAATCTAAAATCGATTGACTGAGGAGTCTCCCACACCGGGCGCGCGGTTTGTAGTAAATATAACCGACGGATGACCGATATGTAAAGTGTGCCTTGGTGCATCGAGTTTCTGCAATCTGCGATCGGGTGATGCGGTGGGGTCAAGTTTATATTAAGTCCGATCGTCGATCGCGCAATCTTTGGGTAACATTAAACTTAAGAAACACCAAAATAATTTTTGAGAAAATACAAAACTGCATTACAAAAAGGCTGGTATCGCCCTTGTGCATTCATTTGTTGACAAACTTGAGCTAATAATTCTGCCTCTTCCTGTGTTATTCCTTCCAGTGCTTCAAATGCTTGAATTCGTCCCTGTGTTAAGTCATAATGATTGAGTCCCAAAACTTTAATGGTTGTTTGAGCATCTTTTTGATGAGCTAAATTATTAGCAGTTGGCAGTATCTCACCAGTGCTAGAGTAATCAAAAAATTCTTCACAGTTGGCTTGTAGTGGCGAAACCCCGATCGCAAGATTCTGCTTCTTATTGCCACAATACTCTGGCCAATTTGGATATCGGCCACAAGAGCCTAGCATATTTGTGTAATCAAGAGATAATTCGGAATCAGTCTTGCTCTGGGGGGCTAGATGTTCAATATGGCTATTGCTTTGCTCAACTCTCATACAGCAGTAGCAGCAAATATAGCCTTGTTCACTTAGCAAAGAAATGTGTACCGATACTTTCTCAGGGTTGGAAAGATATTTGTAATCATAGTTGACACCGAGAGACTTCTGTGTAGCCTTCCATTCGGAAAAATTTAGAGGTTCTTTCCCCTTTTGAATATATTTCATTTAGTGAGAATTTCCTTGCGTTGAATTAGCCAATCTGCTCTCACAAATTCAGGATCTTCTTCTCCAATTCGGTGTGCTAATTCTTGGCGCAATTGCCGTGCATTTCCGAGTTCGCCATTGTCTATCAAGCGAAACAATTCACGTAAAGATTCTATAATTTCCTGCGGACGTTCTGGAGTTCCCATAAGCGTTTCTAGAATCCGATTGCTATCTTTCCCAAAGGAGGGTACTCGCTCGATCGCAATTCCTTCAGGTGTTGACCTCAAAAGATGAACCCATTTGAGATCGCTGATGACCTGTGGCGAATGAGTCGTAATTATAAACTGGCAATTTGGGAATGTTTTTTTCAGATTCGGAATAATCGCCCGTTGCCATTTTGGGTGCAAGTGGAGCTCAATCTCGTCAATCAAAACAACGCCGGAACCCTCAAGCGGATTGCAATTTCGATCCGGATTTGCGATCGCCAAACGCCTTGCTAAATCTCCTGCTAGTGCTAACAAGCATTTTTCACCATCGGATAGTTGATTGACGATCAGTTCATCACCTTGTTTGTCTGCCGTCATTCGCAAAGGCGATCGCCTAACCCGTAAATTTGAAAAGCCGTCTAGTAAGTTCTCGATCGCATATCTGACTGCTTCTAGTTCGCGATCGCGATACTGAGCATAATCATTTAGTCGTACTTCGTTTTCTAAATCTTCCCGATCTCTAAACCATTCAAAAAAGCGCCTAAAATCGATCTGCCCTCCCGTGAGAACCTCGTCATAAACAGTTATCTGCTCAAACGAATGTTTCGTCCTAATCTTCAAAGGAATATCAAGTACGGCACGGTTAGTTGGGTAGTAAACAGCCAGAGGCAATGCTGCGTAAGAATTAGCATCTAACTGACTGTGTATGCGATCGACAACTTTTTTTAAGTCCCCAAGATTGCTGCTAGTATCCTTGCTTCGCCCTTTACTGACCTTGCTTAAAGACCATACAACTTCCGACCATTCATTGATTGAAATTGTAATTTCGTTGTGAGTTTCTTTCCATCCTTTTTTGATATCATCTTCGTTGAAAGAACGTCCATTACTATTGGGAGTTTGAATTCGCTTGGTCAGCCAGGAGAGAAGAATAGCCAAACACTCAAGTATGCTGGATTTTCCCACACCGTTGATACCGATGAACACAGTCGGCTCATCTGTATCAAACTCCAGGGTCAAATCGCTGATGCCTCGGAATGAGTTCATTTTTAGACGCTTGACTTTCACGATTTGGTTCTCGCTCTGGCTTAGTGGGTTATATTTTTGAGATCATATCAAATCAATGCTGCCAAACAAAGTCAGCAATGGGTCTATCTGCCGACAAAACAGGATTGTCATTGGAATTGAGTAAAACCGATCGCACTTTTACATTCCCGACTCCCAAACGCCTCTCGACGCGACTGGGAATGCCGTAACCGTAAATAATGTGTCCTTTCCCCGCCAACACCACAACTTGATAGTCGGGGTTTGCTTTGACAAATTCAGCTATTTTTTCCGCCATAGTTTCATCCCACAAAACTTGGGCTTGCAAGAATCTTTCAAAAGCCGTACTATTTCCCTGTCCTGCCTTTTGGTGTTGCTGGTAAACTTCTAGCAGCAGTTGCCGATATTCGGCTTTGTCGGTGCGAATTTCGGATATTGGGGGAATGTGCTTTTTTTCCTCGGCTGTGAGGCTTTCTAAACCTTGAGTGGCAACTTTTCTCGTTACTTCGGATGGTGTATTTAAGGCGAGGACGGGTAGTTGATTTTCTTTGGCAAACCGCAAAATGGGGGCGTAAGATTCCCAGGGAAACCGCCATCTGCGATCGTACTCTGTTTGCTCGACTAATTGCTCTTCAGTCAGTTTACCTGCTAAGTAGTTGTCGATCGCACTTTGAAAGGGACGCTGAAACATTTCCATCGCGATCGCAATTTTCCGATTTTGCCGCTGCATTTCTCGGATAATCTTCAGTTGAGCTTGGTGGTCTTCCGCGCTATCGTGGGTTTCTCCCAGATACACGACTTTTGCTTTCACCAACTGTTGTAGAATCTCTTGATTCGTGTAAGTCTGCCCAGGTTGAGGGTTCGCCGTCGTTTGGGCTGTCACTGCACTGCTGCACAGCAGAAAGATGCTGAGCGATAAGGCGCACAGTTTGATGAGTTTGGTTGTTTTCATACACACATTATGCCGTTTCTCGCAGCATCAAGCACAGCCGAACTCTACTATTTTAGCTGAGCAGCTAGAAAGCTCAATCCTTAATTTAACTTCATAATTATCGGCAGTTACTTCTAAAAATGTAAAGTTTAGTTGCAGGTACTTGCGCTTCTAGAAGAAGGTGGTAAATTAATAATATGAAGCGAACAAAAAGCTTCTCTGACAGATACCACATCTAGATACCGCAGCGAAGTTCACAATAGAATCTAAGGAGTAAAACGCTGTCTAATCTCACATCTGTCTCATTAAAAACCAATAGCAGCACCCACCAACAAAGCTGATACTTCCTCAACTAATTAGACGGGAGCAATGCAAATGAATCCGAGGATTATTGCAACTCCACATCGAAGTTGAAAAAAGAGGAAATCACTCGGTACATATGGCTGGGTGCTGTTGTTGTTAAAAGAGATTTTCGGTTGATGATGTTTTTTTCAGTAAAGGCAGAGCCTCTAGATATGCGTTACCGGGCAGAGCCTGGTAACGAGCATAATTATATTATCTCCGGTCGATGACCCCTAATACGGTAGGGGCGGGTTCACGAAAAATATCTGTCAATAATTGACAATCTCAAAAACCCGCCCTTTTAATCGCTCGATAGGACATGATATTACTGGAAAATTGTCTCGTCTTCCTTTCGCCACGCGGGATCGACAATACAAATAAATATTAGCGACTCTGTGCCACAGTTGTAAATAAACTGCTTGGCGTTTGGGGGAATGTAAACTGCATCTCCGGCTTCCACGAATTGATTTTCCTCGTCGATGTGCATTTCTCCAACGCCACTGAGGATGTAGTAAACTTCAGAAGTAGTCAGGGAGTGCAGCACAGAAGTTTGTCCCGGTGGCAAAGTGGCGTGGGCTAAACTGTAACGCAAATCCACAGCTTGTTTGTCTGGATGCAGCAATTCTCGCAGTTGAGTACCGTCGCCAGCAATAAACTCGTCGCAGGCATTTAGCTTTTGAATTAGCATTATTTCCACACTCCTAAAAATCTCTTTACCACAACTTAAGTTTAATTGAAAGAGCTAGAGATGTTAAGAAATATGTAAAGCGGCGATCGGATTTTTTAACCGTAAATTCCCGAATGCCCTCGATAATCAGGACAGTCGATCGCATCTTCAGATAAAGCTATTGTAGGCTGAACGGGACACTTGAGGTGGTAGTCGCCGGTGAAAAATACGCAGTTAGCACAAGGGATTTGGTGCATCCGCTGAGCTCGGCGCAGGGAGTCGGCGACAGTACGCCCGATACTCGAAAATATCAAAAAAACTAAACCCCAGGCGGACACAAAACACAGCGGGACTAAAATAGGCTGTATTGCCTTCAGCAGAAAGTAAAGCATAGCAAGAAAATTTAGCGGTATAAGCCACACATAGATTAGAGTAGTGGAATTGCCGATCGATCGACCAAAAAGTTTAGAATCCTTTACAGCTCGATCGAGAAACCGGGCTATTATGGCATGATAAGGAACAGTCCTTAAATAAAATTAGAGGAAATCAGTTATGACTCTGCGATTAGGCGATACAGTTCCCAACTTTACCCAAGCTTCGTCTGAAGGGGAAATCAACTTCTACGACTGGGCTGGGGATAGCTGGGTGGTGTTGTTTTCTCACCCGAAAGACTATACTCCAGTGTGCACCACAGAACTCGGTGCAGTGGCCCGTCTAAAGTCTGAATTTGAAAAGCGTGGCGTTAAAACCATTGCCCTCAGCGTCGATGATGTGGATTCTCACATGGGCTGGATTAAAGATATTGAGGAAACTCAAAACGTCACCCTCAATTATCCGATTTTAGCAGATGGCGATCGTAAAGTTTCCGACATTTACGACATGATCCATCCCAACTCGCTAAACAACTTAACAATCCGCACAGTTTTTGTGATTGACCCGGAAAAGAAATTGCGTTTGAGCATTACTTATCCCGCGAGCACTGGTCGGAATTTCAATGAAATTTTGCGAGTAATTGATTCCTTGCAACTTACCGACAAATACAGCGTTGCGACTCCGGTTGATTGGAAAGACGGCGACGATTGCGTCATCGTACCTTCGATTACCGACCCGAAAGAGTTGGAAGAGAAATTTCCTAAAGGTTATACGCCGATTAAGCCTTATTTGCGGATGACTCCTCAGCCGAATAAATAGGTTTAACATTCCTGGACGCAGAACCTAATTATGTAAGGTGCCCACGGAGCACCTTACCTCTATAATTCGCACGTAATATCAAATCCGTTGACATCGGAATTATGCATCTCTCTCTTCTCTTTCTCTGTGTTCTCTGTGCCCTCTGTGGTTTAATCATTCCGATACAACCGGAATTGATCCCACACCAGCTTATAGTTAGGAATTGAGTCCTTAATCCTGATTTTCGAGCACTCAAGTGCTAACTACAAACAAAGAAATTGTGCAATCTTGTGTAAACACTTTAGATTGGAGGAAAGGCAAAATGCTGTCATCAACAATTGTGTTGCGAATACCGCCAAAATTGCAAATGACAGAAGACGAGTTTTTCGAGTTCTGTCAAATCAATAGTGAATTACGCATTGAACGCAACAAATCGGGAGAATTGCTAATTATGCCCCCTACTGGTGGAACAACAGGAAATCGCAGCGGTAGCGTCTTTGGAGAGTTGTATATTTGGGCTCGCCAAGATGGAACAGGTATGTGTTTTGACTCCAGTACGGGATTTAAGCTTTCAATGGGTGACAGGTCTCCAGATGCCTCGTGGATTAAACTGGAACGGTGGAATACTTTGTCACCAGAACAGCAAGATAAATTCCCACCTATTTGCCCGGATTTTGTAGTAGAACTGAGGTCGGCTTCTGACAATCTCAAGCCATTGCAAGAAAAAATGCAAGAATATATGAGAGAACCAGGAGTGCAGTTAGGCTGGTTAATTGACCGCAAAAATCGCAGAGTTTATATTTACCGTCCCGGTTTGCCCGAAGAATGTTTGGAGAATCCGGCTACAGTTAGCGGCGACCCCGTTTTGCCGGGATTCGTACTTAATATGAGCAAGATTTGGTAGAACTGGTAGCAATAAATATCAACTTCTTGTAAAAATTAATAATAGGATGCAAAAACGCAAAAAATATGGATATTAAAAACGGCTTTGTAGGCACAATCGGCAACACACCACTAATTCGCTTAAACAGCTTCAGCGATGAAACTGGCTGCGAAATTCTCGGTAAAGCAGAGTTTCTCAATCCCGGCGGTTCCGTTAAAGATAGGGCTGCTTTATACATCATCAAAGACGCAGAAGAAAAAGGCTTGCTGAAACCGGGCGGCACTGTTGTTGAAGGCACTGCGGGCAATACTGGCATCGGTTTGGCACACATTTGCAACGCGAAAGGTTACAAATGTATGATTGTGATTCCCGATAACCAATCTCAAGAAAAAATCGATGCTTTGAAAACCTTGGGCGCTGAAGTTCGGACTGTTCCCGCTGTTCCTTACAAAGACCCAAATAATTATGTCAAATTGTCGGGAAGATTGGCGGAGGAAATGGAGAATGCTGTCTGGGCCAATCAGTTTGACAATTTAGCCAATCGCCGAGCTCATTACGAGACGACTGGCCCGGAAATTTGGGAACAAACAAACGGCAAAATTGATGCTTGGGTAACAGCTACTGGTACTGGCGGCACTTTTGCTGGCGTAGGAATGTTTTTGAAAGAAAAAAATCCTGCTGTGAGAATTGTCTTGGCAGACCCGATGGGCAGCGGGCTTTACAGTTATTTCAAAACTGGGGAAATTAAGACTGAAGGTAGTTCGATTACTGAGGGAATTGGCACGACTCGCGTGACTGCAAATATGGAGAATGCCCCGGTAGATGACGCCATCCAAATTCACGATACTGAAGCTGTCCGGGTGATTTACCAACTGCTGAGGAAAGAAGGGCTGTTTATGGGCGGTTCTGTGGGGATTAATGTGGGGGCGGCTGTGGCTTTAGCGAAGCAAATGGGGCCTGGACATACGATTGTTACGGTACTCTGCGACGGCGGGGCTCGGTATCAGTCGCGTTTGTTCGATAGACAATGGTTGGCTTCCAAAGGCTTGTCACCAGATTAACCGTAGGGTGCGCTGAAGTCTTAAGCTGTCCCGCATCTAAATTGTATTTTTCGGGCGGGCGGGACGCTAGGGCCCCTACTCCCCACGATAATTTGAGGAATTCAAAGCGATTGAATGCAATTCAAGTTTAATGAGTTGTGGGATGGGCTTCTAGCCCGTCCAAAGTTTTTAACGACTTTCCTACAAGTTGGGCATATATGGCTACACCTATTCCCATGATAAAAAGGTAGCATATATTCAGCCGACTGTCAACTAAAAAATATGAAAATTATCCAATCTTCTAGGCAAGTTCTTGTTTGCCAGAACCGCACCTGTCGCAAGCAAAATTCAGCAAAGGTACTGGCAGCTTTTCAGAAATTGTCGCCCTCAGAAGTTGAAGTTGTTGCTAGCGGTTGTTTGGGACAGTGCGGCAACGGGCCGATGGTGTTGGTACTACCAGAAGAGGTTTGGTACAGCGGTGTTTGTCAGGAGGAAGTTGCGGCAATAACTGAGCAACATTTGCGGGGAGGAAAGCCGGTGGAGAGGATGCTTTATCGCAAGTTTCACCGACTTTCTAAGTAGTCGATCGCCCGCCTTTAAAATTCTTCCGCAAACAACCGGCGGAGAATTTCCGTGATTTCGGCGCAAAATCTGGCGTCGAGTTCGATCGCCAAGCGATCGACACTGGAACCGTCTAAAACTTTTTCTGCCCGCAAAGTCATGGCTAAAGTTCTGAGTTTGGCCGGCTTTCCCGCCGCTTTCGGCCGCTCGTCAACAAACCGCACTAAAGCCACATAAACTGTTTCTAGGGTTCCCCGGATCGAGCTCAGTCCGTAACCCAATTTTGAGATAATTACTGGAGAAGTGATGAGAGTATCCATCCCCAAAGTTTTAATTGCTACGTCCACATATCGAGCGCTGTCATGTCCCATTGCTCTGACAATGCTTTCTAAACTGTTCCACTGAGATCCTTTCATGCGCGATCGCTGTTCGATGTGGAAGTGCCATCCTAACATGGAAATTAGCCTGGTTAAATCATAAGCAGATACGGTATTACTTTGTTTGGTGCTGTTTAATGCCGCACTTAGCAGCACTTGTTTTTTGGTGAGATCGAAGATTTTGGGGTTGTTGTGATAAGGATTTTCGCCGTAATCGCCGCGAAAAATTAGGTCATTATTGCCAGTAGCGCTCTTCAGCCATTGCTCTAGTCCTATGCGAGTATCGAAGCGTTTGAACATCGCAGCTAAGGAGTTTGAACTTGCTATATTGGAGGCATAGCTAATCATATCTTTTGCTAAATCGTAAAAGTAAAAATCGTGTCTTAGCCCGTTGCCATCTCTAACAACGCAGTTGTCAATGTCGCAGTCTGGATATTTGGTATTTACTTGACTGACGATATTAAGGAGTGCGATAATTTTAGTAGCACTCCACTGTTCAGCTTTGGTAAGTGCGTTTTTTCCCAGCCACTGCGCCTGAATTTTGCCATCTACAAAAGTACCAATGCAAACGCAGGCTTCTTTGATGTCTGCGTGGAGGAAACTTAAAGCTTGAGAGTTAATTTGAGGTAGTTCTCCCAGGCTGGGAAACGGAGTAGGTTTGAGGGGATTATTGGGGCCTGGAATAGAGCTAATTACTTTTAAGCCGTCGGGTTTCTGTTTGAGATAATCGGGATAGTTTTTAATGTGTTGTTGGTAAGGGGATTTTTCAACGCCCCTGTCTAAAAAAGCTAGTTTGTTGATGTTAGCTTGGGCATCTATTTCCATTTGGAGGTAGTTTTTGAAGATGCGCGATCGGTCTTTTGCGAGTTCGAGGGAGGTGAGGTTCATGATAATTGTTGGCAGCTTGTTACAAATAAGTAAATCACTATACTAGGATTTACGCAAACAAACCGGGTTTCTCTATAAAATTTTGGGTTAGGAAACGAAAAATTAATGAAGAAACCGGGCGGCAGACAGTAACTGCGGCCAGGACTATATATCTGAACTCGATCCCTGCAATCAAGCTTTTTTGCCGCGTACTTGAATGCGTTTGTCGGTTTTTTGTTTCTTAATCCAAGAGAGAAATTTCTGGAGTTCAGGATCATTTTTGAGCTTTTCCAGGGTATTGAGCTCTTGGGCGAGGTGTTTGTTGTCAAATAGAGAGTGAATCTGACGGTGACAGGCTGAGCAAATGTCGATTGTCGGGCTGGGATCTTCGTTTTTGCGCTTGGTGTTTTGTTTGGGGGTGAGGTGATGGGCGGTTAATGCTTCCATTTGTCGATCGCACAATTCGCACTGCATAATTTTCTCAATGCTGCTGGATAGGAGAATTGCTACTTTTAGTTTAGCGCGATCGGCTGTGAGGAGGTGAATGATATCATGTGCGATCGATTAACCATAATATCCCGGTCGGGGCGGGTTTTTGAGATTGTCAATTATTGGCAGGTATTGTTGGCGAACCCTCCCCTACGAAAATCGCGGTCGCTCGACCGGACTTGATATGGAATGAGAATTAAATAACTTCCACAAGTTTGTGGGATGGGCGTCCCGCCCGTCCTTTTTGGACGGGCGGGAC
>NZ_JAUBTV010000075.1:0-39156 GCF_036705145.1 Microcoleus sp. B5-D4
TGTTCATTAATTTACCGAGAATCTGGTTCCTAAATCCTAGGTAAATCTAGGTAAATTGTCAACTGCCGTTAACCCCTTAAAATCGCAGTCCGAGTTTTTAATTTGGAGTGCCTTTTATAAACTTGCCTGCGATGCTAAAAAGTCAGCTAATATCATATATAACCTGCGTTGTCAATACCCCAATGGAAAGTTTATAACAGCCCTCTACCTATTGCGGATTTATCTGAAAAACTGCATAAGCAAAATGGTAGTCTCTACATAAATGCTGTGTATGAAATTGGGAGACAAAACTTCATGAAACGATTGGGTCGTCTATTGGCAGTATTGGGCTTAGTGCTGGGCTGCTTTGCATGGGCTGGAGACCAAAGCGCGATCGCGGCGTCATTAAGCCGTATCGTCTTGCCATCCTCCTCGCTCCTAGCTGTTGAAGCTCCGGCTAGAACCAATCGCGCTGATGAGAAGCTTGCCACAGAATACGGCAAAAAACTTGATTTGAACAACAGCGCCGTCCGGGACTTTCGGGAATTTCGAGGGTTGTATCCCACTTTAGCTCGACTAATTATTAAGAATGCTCCTTACGAAAATGTTGAGGACGTACTCAATATTTCAGACTTGACGGATGCTCAGAAAAAAGTGCTGCAAGCTAACATGGACAAATTCACCGTAACTGATGTTGAATCAGTCTTTATTGAAGGAGACAACCGGTTGAATAATGGTCTATACGACTAGGTAGCAGCGGGTCTCATTTGAAGTCAGAAGTCATTGGGCAGAAGGCAAACGGCCGAAAGAAAAGATTTTTTTCTATAGGCTGATGACTTCTGCCTTTAATTTCTCAAGACTTACTTTCAACCACCATTGGGCAAAAGGCGACCAAAATTCGCTAGATTGAAATAAGCGGGTTCCCCTGATTCATCTAAAATCTAAAATCTAAAATCTAAAATCTAAAATCCCTTGACTGACATTAGTTCAAGTCCCCAGATTCATCTGTAGACTCAATTCTAAAATCTAAAATCTAAAATCTAAAATTGACTGGCGGCAGACTTATGACTGACAAATTTGACGTATTGGTAATAGGTGCTGGCGCGGCGGGTTTGTACACAGCACTTTGCCTGCCAGAGCATTTACAGGTGGGCTTGATCAATAAAAATACCCTACCTGTTTCTGCAAGCGATTGGGCTCAAGGAGGGATTGCCGCAGCGATCGCCCCTGAAGATTCCGCAGCGCTGCACGTTCAAGATACACTGGCTGCAGGAGCCGGTCTTTGCGATTTGGATGCGGTGAAATTTTTAGTCGAGGAAGCTGGTGCTTGCATTGACTCCCTGGTGAAAATGGGCGTTGCATTCGATCGCACCGGCCCTGATTTAGCCCTCACCCTAGAAGCCGCCCACTCCCGCCGCCGAGTGCTCCACGCCGCCGACACTACGGGCAAAGCCGTGATCAGTACGCTGACAGCAAAAGTATTAAGCCGCAAAAACATTCAACTCGTATCTCCTGCCTTTGCTTTGAGTCTGTGGCTAGACAAAACCGGGCGCTGTCAGGGGATTAGCTCGATTTGTGGCTCACAAGTCAAGTGGCTGCAGGCCAAAGCCGTGGTGCTGGCGACAGGCGGCGGCGGACAGGTTTTTGCTCAAACGACCAATCCGTCGGTAAGTACCGGGGACGGGGTGGCAATTGCGTGGCGCGCCGGGGCGCTGCTGCGAGACTTAGAATTTGTGCAGTTTCACCCGACGGCGCTGAGCACAGCGGGCGCGCCTCGGTTTCTGATTAGCGAAGCGGTACGGGGAGAAGGAGCTCATTTGGTTGACAGTAAGGGATATCGCTTTGCTTTTGACTCTCACCCCAGCGGGGAACTCGCCCCTAGGGATGTTGTCAGTCGCGCTATTTTCCGCCACTTGCAGAAGACGGGGGAACCTCATGTTTGGCTGGATTTGCGCCCGATTGCGGTCGATCGACTGCGCTACAGGTTTCCGAATATTATTCAAGTGTGCGCTGATTGGGGAATTGATATTTTTTCCGAACCGGTGCCGGTGACGCCCGCAGCCCATTACTGGATGGGAGGAATTGTCGCTGACAAGTTTAACCAAACTTCGATTCCGGGTTTGTACGCGGTGGGAGAAACTGCGAGCACGGGGGTACACGGCGCTAATCGGTTGGCGAGCAATTCGCTGCTGGAATGTCTGGTTTTTGGGGCGCAGATGGGACTTTTGCAGCTAGAAGGTGGAACGCCGGAGGCATTCGCCGATCAGTTCGAGGCGCGGGAAATCTTGGAAAAATCGATTTCTGAAAAGGATATTGAGGCGATCGAAAGGTTGCGGGTTGAATTGCGGAATTTGGTGTGGCAGAGTGCGGGAATTTGCCGGGGACAGCGGGATTTGGAAAGGGCGATCGTCCAACTTGAAATTTGGCGGCAAGAATTTGCTTCCTTGCCTTTGAGTCAAACGCTTGATAATTTACGGCCCGGACAAATTATTGATTTTTCCCCTGCTGAGGCCCAGAATAGCTCGATTTTGCGAAATTGGGGAGAAGTTGGCAATTTATTGGATATCGGCTACTTAATTGTCAAAAGTGCTGCGTTTCGCACCGAAAGTCGCGGCGGTCATTACCGAGTGGACTATCCCCTCACCGATCCGGATTGGTGCAGCCATACTTTAATTAACCAATCCAATTGGTACAAATCTCCGCGAATAGAAGATTGAAAATTTATTGAAAATTTGGGGTCAGCGCGTTCCCGTACCGTCACTTTCGGGGATCCCGTTCGGGGGTGGTTCGTATTGTTGGGGATTTGCCAAGCTAGAGGTTGGTGTAACTGTCCCAACTCTGGGGGTCGATGGCGTCCGGATCTTGCCCGCGCTACGGGCTTTTGTGAAATTGCTAGTTGAGCTGCTGGTAAGTCGAGCCGCATTTGCAGTGCCGACTACATTCACTTGCAGGCAAGCAGCGAGGGTTGCCGTTGTTGTGAGCTGAATCAAAGTACGCATAGTATTCACCGCCTTATTCCAATCACCGCAATAGATCCACGTCTGTACCACCTATTATATCTATCAATTTCCGTATTTCCACTGATATCTTTACATTTACTTTAATTAACTTTCGTAAGTTTACATGAATTTTTTTACATTAAGGCTTTTTGGCGATTTGAATTTGGTTTCAGGTTGTGATTTATTTTAATATTTTGTAACATTTAGATGAGACGGCAAGTTGCTCTCATAAGTTTTATATTTAAGTTTTATATTTTACTTAATCTATCTAATTACAGATGACAGATTAGAGGAGTTAAATTATAGGATATTAGATTTTAGATTTCACTACTTTGGACATTTTTTTGAACTGTTTCAAAAAGCTTAGAGGGCTTACAGTTTAAGGAGCCAGCTATTTTTTTAAGTTAGCTGCACAGGGGACGCCTGAAATAATATCTCCCTCACGGTCCAATTAGGGTTTGAGGTCGAAAAATTGCTCAAATTTTGTCGGAAATAATTGAGATTTTAGATAAAAAATTGAATAATTACAAATGACTTATCAATATCGGGGTGGGGACTTTACCTACAGTTGCATTATGTTTTTAACTGGTCTTAATTAATAAAAGTGATATTGATTTTTCCCGCGTTCCTTAGCACGATACATCGCAACATCGGCATTCTTAACTAAAATCTCTGGCTCTTGACCGTCAATGGGATATAAACTAATGCCAATACTTGTAGTTACAGAAACTGTATGTTCTTCTAAAATAAAAGGCTGCATGATGGCGTCGCAAATTTTTTCCGCTACTTTCGCAGCTTCCTCGCTACCTGGAATTGCGGGCAAAATGACTGTGAACTCGTCGCCGCCCAACCGCGAGATTGTATCACTGCCGCGCAAGCATTTTTTGAGCCGACTGGCAACTGTTTTTAAGAGTAAATCGCCCACATTGTGTCCGAGAGTGTCGTTGATTGATTTAAATCCATCTAAATCTAAAAACAGTAAAGCTACCAATTCCTGATTGCTGGAGGCTATTTCTAGAGACCGATGCAAGCATTCGTAGAACATTTGGCGGTTGGGCAAACCGGTAAGAGCATCGTGATAAGCTTGGTGGCTGAGCTCAGCATTTTTTTGTTCTAGGGCATTTTGCCGGAGTTGGCGATCGGTAATATCTCTAATTGCTCCGACTAAAAAGAGATTGCCTGCAGCATCTTTATGTAGGGATCTTTTAGTCGCAATCAGATGCGTAATTCCGTGAGCGTCTGTAAAATATTCTTCATTTTCTCGCGGCTGGTGAGTTTGAAATACTAATTCGTCTTGCTGCCAAAATATCTCGGCTTCGGCTTGGGGAAATAAATCGTAATCGGTTCGGCAAGTTAAAATTTCTAAAGGATAGCCAATAAACCGACAATATGCCTGATTCAAAACTACGCAGCGGTGAGATCGATCTTTGACAAAAATGGGGTCGGGAATTGTATCGATTAGCGATTGTAAAAATTCTTTAGACCGTTTTAATTCTTCTTGCAAGTGCGCCAGATAACCCACAACTGCGGCACCAGAACCCAAAAGACTGAGGATTGGAGGAATTAACGGTAGCCACCAACTTGCTAAAAACACCAAGTATAAACTGGCACTCAGACCTAGACAGATACTTAATAAACAATAAGCCGATCGACCAAGCGATCGCAAATTCCAACTCACATTTGCTCCCGCCCAAGACCACAGCAAAATCCACAGCAACTCCGCAGCCTCTGGCCAGACATTGATACCCCCGCGCCCGTCGAGAGCTGCACTCAAAATTTGGCTCAAAAAATGAGCCTGAAGCTCGACTCCTGGTATTTGTTGGGGAGGACTAAACCAACCGGAACTGTAAGAATTTTGGTAAAAGTCTTTGAGGCTGGGGGCATTGGAGCCGATCAAGACAACGCGCGATCGTACAAAATCAGCAGGTACTTTGCCAGAAAGCACATCGCCCATCGATGCAGTGCGAAAACTGCCTCGCGGGCCGCGCAGGTTGGTCAAAATTTGATAGCCACGGCTGTCCGATCGAACGTAAGCACCGTCATTCGGTTGAAAAGGCCGAAAAACCCCCTTGCCTAACTGCAAGTATGTAGGATTGACTCTTGCTGGTTGAGGCGAAATTCCTTCGCTTTTGAGGTAAAGCAAAGCCAGTCTGAGTGCGAAACTTTGATGAGTTTTGCCGTCTCCGGGCCAAGCGTAGAGCAAAGTTCGCCGCACTTTTGAGTCAGCGTCGATGACAACGTTGTTGAAACCGATTCGATCTAGCTTGTCAAGTACCGGAGGCGGGCGAACTCCCAACCTGGTTTCGTCTGGCATCAACTCAATGCCGATTAAGTTGGGAATAGTTTTAAAAGTTTTGAGCAATTCGGCGTTACCCGGTTGAGTTGGCAAATCTCGGTAAATGTCGAGGCCGATCGCCCGTGGCTTGCCAGCGTGCAATTTTTGCAGCAATTGGGCCAAGACAGCATCCGAAATTGGGTAGCCGTATTTTTGCAAGTCAGCTTCCTTAATTTCTACAATGACGATGCGCGAGTCAATTGGTTCGGCCGGCCGCCAGCGCACAAATTGGTCGAAAGCAGCCCATTCCCACACCTGAAAACATCCGAACCAGCGCATTACAATCACCGTACTAGCAACGGCACTCGCAGTAATCAATACTCGGCGTTCTCGATCGACCCATTTTTTGATACTTTCTAGCATATTTTGGGGATGTGGGCCTCGCCTTGTGAGCATCTAAACTACTACTACGTATAGGTTTTACATCTCCGGGGCGATCTGCTCAGTCGATTTTAGATGTTAGATTTTAGATTATCCAATTTTTTGGTTTTTCGGTGCGGGCGAGCCGATTTTAGATGTTAGATTTTAGATTATCCAATTTTTTGGTTTTTCGGTGCGGGCGAGTCGATTTTAGATGTTAGATTTTAGATTATCCAATTTTTTGGTTTTTCGGTGCGATCGAGTCGATTTTAGATTTTAGATTATCCAATTTTTTGGTTTTTCGGTGCGATCGGGCTGCAAGAGCAGAAACCGGATTTCGCCACCAAAATATGTCATTTCAACAATCATTCTGGAAGCAGAAACCCGGTTTCTGGCGTTTTTGTGTAAAAGTTCTAGTATTTATTCGCTGCTCTAAATACTAGAGAGCCACAAATTGTTTTAAACTTTTTCGTTCTAACTAATTTTTACTATTTTTTTATTGATTATAGATGCGAGATTTTAGATTAATTTAGCCGCACTAGCCCACGATAAACTAAGTTAAAAATCACGATATTTCCTGCCAATCAATCTAAAATCTGTCATCTATAATCTCAAACTTTCCTGTTAGTTTTGAAAGTTGCGGGGGCCCGTGTAACCCGATAAATCAGCGAGTTTATCCAAAGATTGTGTCCCCGCATAAAACTGACCATTAATCTCCCAAGTCGGGAAACCTTTAACATTCGCAGCAGCAGCTTGGCAAATTTCAGCGCGGGAATTTTGACCCCGGGGATCGCATTCAAAATAATCAATTATTTTGGCTGCTTCTTTGCCGAACAGCATTTTTTGGTCGTGGCAGTGGGGACACCAGTAAGCGCCGTACTCTTTAGCGCCGATTTGTCGGAGGTGGCGGGCCAAAGCAATTTGTGCCGGGCCGGAGGTTGTAGTGACGGCAGGAGGTACAATTCCGGGGGTAGAGACAGTAGGAGGAGGTGACTTGACGCTGTTATAAAGTCCCAAGGCGCCGATCGAACTCACCATTGCCACCAAAATGCCTGTAAACACCAACTGCCCGATATCTTCCCACTCGCGCCCGACTAGCACCAGCACAAACAGCGACAGCGCAAATAAGGCAGAAGTGACGCAGTAAATGCACACATCCTGAATTTCAAAAGCCATCAAATACATCAAATAGCTGCTGAAAATTACCATCGCAGCGGTGATGATAAATAGCGCTTGCCAAGTTTTGTTTTCTAGTTGAGAGTGCAGTCCTTTCTTGGTGTCGGGATTTACAGCTTTGGGAGCCAATGCCAGGATTGCTATGCTTAGGTAAGCCAGACAGCCTAACAAACTTAAAGGCACTGTGCCAAAGACTGTAGCGTAGGGACTGTTGAGAACTTTGTCGCAGCCGCTGGTGGGACAAATGACCGAGCCATTGGTGAATTTAGCGATCGTGAGATAGGCCGTTTCTACGACGCCTATGGCTGCGATCGCTGCCATCAGAGTCCTAGACCAGCGATGAATCCAAGGGGTTGAACGTCGGCGAATCATTTTTTGATTTGGTAATTGATAATTGGGAATTGTTGACTGTTGACTGTTGACTGTTGACTGTTGACTGTTGACTGTTGACTGTTGACTGTTAATTCTTAACTAATGACTGATGACTGATAACTGATGACTACTGACTACTGCCAACTGCCAACTGCCAACTGACTACTGCCAAGAGTCAACAGTCAACAATTCCTATTTTACGTTTTACTTGTGACTTTGCCCGGTTCCGGTGTTGGCCCTCTTGAGCCATTAGCATCTCTATTTTCCTGTTCGGGCTCTTTCTGTGACAAGCTGCGGCGGGCGGCTTCTACAAACTGACTGACGCGGATCGGATCGATGGGCTGCTCGATGCGGCCGTTTCGCTTCAGGGAACTCGATACGATTACGCCGTCAGCGGCCTGCATGAGGGTGGAAATGTTTTCCCACGAGGCGCCGCTACCGATGAAAACTGGAATTCCCGCCGCTGCTGCACTCGCGAGTTCTAAGTCTTCGAGATTTGGAGGGCTACCAGTTGTCCAGCCGGAAAGGATTACGGCGTCGGCTAAAGCTCGCCCGATCGTCTCTTGGACGGCTGTGGTCAAGTTGGGGCTGCCTAGGGGTCGCCCGTGCTTGACTAACACGTCTGCTAATATTTTGACATCGCTGCCCAATTCCCGGCGGTAGCGCAGTAGCTGGTGAGCTTGGCCTTCAATTAAGCCTTGGTCTGTAGCCATGATGCCGTTGAGGACGTTGACGCGGATGAATTGAGCTCCTGTGCAGGAGGCGATGGCGATCGCGCTGTGGGCGTCGTTTCGCAGCACGTTAACGCCGATCGGCAGCGTCACGAGATTTGTTAGCCTCTCAACTACCAGAGTCATGGCACTTACCACCGCCGGATCTACGCTGTCTTTAGCAAAAGGAGCGTCGAAAAAGTTCTCGACTATGATACCGTTTGCGCCACCAGAAGCCAGCGCTGTAGCCTCTTGCTCGGCTCTTCCGATAATAGCTTTGAGGTTTCCGCCCCAGCGGGGAGAAGTTGGCAAAGGCTGTAAATGTACGACACCGATTATGGGATTCGGCGTTTTGAATATTTGTTTTAAGTCCACGGATTTTCCTGAAACCACCAATTTCACTGACTGCTGACGGCGGATGAGTCACGGTATATTCTAGAATTCTATATCCACGGGGGCGATTCGGTTGACTTAATCGGGTCGCCAAGTTGCTCAAACCCCGCAGCCATAACAGTTTAGATTTGAGATTTGAGATTTGAGATTTGAGATTTTACAAAGGCGACCTACTTACCTTACTCAAAGACGGATATTTGCTTCAACACAGGAGTCCTCGAAAGCAAAAAAAGTTTAGATTTTAGGGAGATTTCCCAGATTCATCTGTGGAGTCAATGCTTTAATCTTTAATCTTTAATCTACTGACTACAATCGGGGTTGAGAGCTTGACTGCTGTTGCATTCTTTTTTATACCTTGGTGTCGGCAGGGGTTTATCCTTCTCTCTTGAGGTTAAGTGGTGAAAGTTGTTCTCATAATTTTGGCTGTCACCGCAGGATTGGGGGCGGCAATCGAAGTGATCCTGCGGGTGCTGCTGGGTTTTGGTAATCCGTTGATTTACATTGCCGATGCCGAGTGCGGCTATTTGTTGGCGCCCAACCAAAAGGTGCGTCGCTTGGGCAACCGGATTGAGATTAACGAGTATTCGATGCGTAGCGGAGCGATCGCCCCGATACCCCCTCCAGAAACTCTGCGTGTCTTGCTGTTGGGAGATTCTGTCGCCAACGGCGGTTGGTGGACACATCAGACAGATACAATCTCGGAAATTATGGCTCAGAATTTGAGACTGCTAGTACAGAATCTGGCGAGCGATGCACAATTAGCTTCACAAGTCAACTATTCAACTTTTGAAGTTCTCAACGCCTCAGCCAATTCTTGGGGGCCGAGGAATCAACTTGCTTACGCCAACCGGTTCGGTGTTTTTGGGGCAAATGTTGTGGTGTTGCTGCTCAATACGGACGATTTGTTTGCATCGGCTCCCTGTGCTCTGGTTGTGGGGCGCGATCGATCTTACCCGGATCACAAACCCCGATCGGCTACGCTAGAGTTATTGAGCCGCTACCTGCTACCAGCAGTGCCGACTCCCCAATTGGCAGCACCCGGACCCACAAGTGGCGATGTAGTAGCCTGCAACTTAGAAGCTATTCGCCAAATCCAGAAAATAGCTGTATCGGCTAACGTCGAGTTTTTGCTAGCCGTCACGCCGAAGCGGGGCGAACTCGGCGGCCTGGGCCCTCGCGACTGGGAAGTCAAAGCTAGAGCGCGTCTCGCCGAACTCGTAGAAACAGAGAAAATTACTTACATAGATTTTCTTCCCATTTTCAATTGTGCGGCCGAATTTCCAACTTTGTATCGAGACAGCATTCACCTGAGTCCTCAAGGAAATCAGCTAGTTAGCAAAACCATCAGTCGTCAAATAGTCGCTCTTTTTTGGCATAAATCCTGACTCCACCTAAAGACGGATACTTGCCCACGACTGCTTTGTAAAACTTACCTAAACTTGTCTAAAATCGTTTTTAGACACAATCCGAGTTCACTTCCTACGCTGTTGGGTAGACGGCTAATCCCAAGATAAGTAGGCTATCCCCCTGGCTGCCAAGGGTTCCCAGTTTAAAATATTTAAACTCGCATTCAAATCACGATCTAAAGAGATGCCACAAGCAGGACAGTCAAACGTCCGAACGCTTAGTGGCAGATCTTTTTTCTTGCCACAATTAGAACAGGTTTTAGAGCTAGGGAACCATTGATCTACCAGCACTAAAGTTGCTCCATACATTTTGCACTTGTAATCAAGTTGGCGTTTGAATTCGTAAAATCCTAGATCGGATATTGCTCCAGCTAACTTGTGATTCGCCATCATGCCTTTTATATTCAAGTCTTCAATCAAAATTCGCTTGAATTTTTTGGCTAAATAAGTTGTTAACTTGTGAAGAAAATCGAGGCGAATGCTAGCTATCCGCGCGTGGAGTCTGCTGATCTTATTATAGGTTTTGCGTTGGTTTTGGGAGCCTTTTACCTGTTTTGATGCTTGGCGCTGCAAAGTAGCAAGTTTGGTTTTCGCACTGGCTTTCAAGGGTTTTGGTGCATCAAAGACCTGGTGGTTTGACAGTGTGGCCACATATTTAATGCCCACATCGATTCCCACGGATGCCTGAGACTGTTGAACTGGTAAACGTTCGGCGTCAACACAGAAGGAAACAAACCAACGACTTCCTTCTTTTGAAATCGTAAAAGTTTGAGACACGTAACTGCATTCTAGGGCTTCGTAGAGCCGAAAAGTTCCCAAGGTAGGAATCTTTATGGTGTTGCCAGCGCTTAGTAGAACTTGGACGTTAGACGAATCGACTGTAAAAGATTGACCGTCTCGGCGACTAGCGAATCTTGGATGACCTGCTTTCCCAGAGCGATACCGACTAAACGCATCTTTTAGATCGATTAACGCATTTTGGTAAACTCGACTAGACAACTGGTTCATCCAGCCGAATTCAGGCTGTTTCTTGACGTAGTTGGTGAGAACTTTTTTGACTTCGTTGATTACCTTGGAGTCGGTAAATTTCCCCTCACTATACATTTGAGTCCGCAAGCTTAACCCAAAGTTAAATACTACGCGCCGGAATCCTGCGTGTCTTGCCATCAAAGTCGCTTCGTTGCTATTCACTTTTAGCGCTCGTTTAACGGCAAACATAGAACTTCCTCAAGGGCGATTAAGTATGGATAAGTTTAGCGAACTATTTGGCACTTAAGTCTTGCTCCTGTTGTCGAGTGCAAAAAGTTAAAACCTTAGTTCAAGCCCCCAGATTCATCTGCAGAGTCAATCTCAAGTCTAAAATAGTTCGACTGAGCGCAACTCGACGCACGCGCTCGCCGAAAGTCTCACGCCGAATTGTCCAACCTCAAATCAACTGACATCGAATCCGGTTGCATGGGAACAGTTACCGATACTTTTTTGCTAACATTTGCTAACACATACATAAGTTGAGAACAGATCTCTAACCGGGCGCGTATCAACCGATGCCCGTAGAAATTTCTACAAGCACTTATATTCTTGCCTTCAGCTTGGTTATCGCTTACAGCTATTAGCCAATCTGATTATTTGCTTTGATAATGTAGAGGCAACTTATTTATATAGCGGTTGCGTACTATCAAGGTTTTTCACCTACATCTGAGTGGCTAAATTCATTCTATATGATATAAAGACCTCGGGAAAATGTAAGTGATTGTTAGCAAATGTCAGAAAAAGTCTTACTGTTAATCAACCCTTTTCAACGAACAACAAACCCAAACTGTAAAAGCAGCCGGAAACGACACGATTTGTCTCGATTTAGCTAACTTGCAAAGTAGACTCTAGCTCTTTCGGATACCAAGCTTGACCGTCGAGAGCCATTTGCTCGATCAAACTCGCAAGCCGCAGAGCTTTGAGAGCTTGTTCTCCTCCCACAGAAGGCTGATTTCCACCCCGCACGCAATTAATAAAATGCTCCAATTCTGCGTGGAGCGGTTCAATATTGCTGGTGTAAACTTTCTCGATCAACCCATCTTGACGGTAAAGCACCTGACCGTAATCCGTCACGTAATTGGCGGTTGTTTGTCGGTGAATCAAGATTTCGTTGTTGAGAAAATCTGCCTCTGTCAGAGAATTTTTGCAGTGAGCCACGATTGAACGGAGTTTGCGGTGCGTCACCTTACTGGCAGTCAAGGTGGCGACAATGCCGTTAGCAAAGTTCAACGTCGCTGTCACGTAGTCTAAATAACCTGAATCTGATGCCCTGCTGCCGCTAGCCGTCAGCTTCACCACTTGGGAATCTGCCAATTCCAAAAGCAAGTCGATGTCGTGGATCATTAAATCCAAAACTACCGATACGTCGTTAGCCCGCTGGGAATAGGGACTCATCCGGTGAGCTTCCAATGCCAGTAACTCTTCAGTTTTCAGCACTTTGCCGAGTTCCTGAAAAGCTGGATTGAAGCGCTCGATGTGACCCACTTGTAAAATCCGGTGGGCCTCAGCAGCAGCGTTGACCAAAGATTCGGCTTCGGCAATGCTAGCCGCGATCGGCTTTTCAATTAAAACGTGAACACCCGCTTGGAGACAAGACATCCCCACAGGGTGATGCAGGCGAGTTGGAACGGCGACGCAAACTGCATCTACGTGGGCGAGCAAATCTCGGTAGTCTTCAAAGAAGCGAACCCGGTATTTGCTTGCTACATCTATTCCCCGCTCTACATTTATATCTGCAACACCGACGAGTTCGATATCTTTTAGCAAGCTCAGAACTCGCGTGTGGTGCTGGCCCATATTGCCAACCCCAATCACCCCAATGCGGAGGGGTTCAGGTTGACTTCGCTGGGCGAAAACGTTTGCGTATCCCAATGACATCCTATCTAGCACTCCTGGATTCTCCTCCACCACCACAGGAATCAAGCCCCTTGGCTTCCCTCAGCTACTCACAGCCATCCAGATAGTACCACAGTCAAACTATTTGTGAAGAATTTCTAAGTTCAGTTGCGATTATCCCATCGGGCAATTAAGCAGAAGCTACTTATACACAAGGGCAGAATACTGGCGTAAAGTTTTTGGAAACTGCGTATTGACAAAATTTATTAAGTATGTATAAGCACCGGGACGATCGTCCGCAGCATCGCAACAACACAAACCTGTCGGAATATTTGGCGATTACGATCAAACATTTTTCTGGTTTCTGTTCAAAAGTAATAGTTAAAGCCATAAATTATACAAATACAACAGAGGACGCATCCGTATTACTTCGGTTATTTACATTCGGCAATCTTTGACTTCAAAAAAATTTACACCCTAGTCGATACCGAACCCGAACCAGTTCCCGAACCTCTCGCCGTTGGGGGCACAGCTTTAGCATTGGCAGGTTTAACCTGGTTAAAACACAAGAAAAAAATGGCAGTTTGAAGTGCGATCGCACCTCAACAATTAACCAGTCAGAAGTCATTTTTCAGAAAATATTCGAGTTGCAAAATTTTTCTCTCGATTCGGAGACAGAGCTCTGGCTTTCAAAATCGCAGCTACCAAAAACGCATAGGACAAAACTCCCACCAACGCCAGCAAAAGTACGCTGGCTGCTCCCGACGCATTCCACAAAGCGTGAAGTGCCGAAGCACTGAAATAGCCTACGCCCAAAATTTGCCAGCGCTTCCTGGGTTTGAGGGCGCTCAAACCGATAAAATATCCCAAATAGCCACTGTAAGCCATGTGTCCGGCGGCGGAACCCAAAATGCGGGGAATTAGCAACTGCAATCCTACTAATTGTCCGGCGTCGGGCCCTGCTTGCAGGGTGACATTTTGGATGACATTGGGAACGTACTGTCCCAGAGTTTCTAACAGTGTAAACCCGACTGCTGAGGCACTTCCTAACAGAATTCCGTCTAAAGGTTCCCACACGCCGATTCGATCGCGCCACGGATTTCGCAGCCAATTTCCCAGCAACATCGCTCCCAAAACGGGCAGGGCTTTCAGCAATTCTTCCATTAGACCCGCCCCGAAAAACATTCTGGTCAAAAAAGGCAAAAAACTGATTGTTTCGCCTTCGGTTGGCAGGCGGCCGGGCAAAATTTCTCTAAATACTAATATAAATCCAATTAATAAGGGGCTGATCACAATCAGGACTGTAGCTAAAGCCGAACCAAGCAATACCCACCAAGGCTTGTGTTTGCCGCATAGTTGATAGATAAAGTAGTAAGCCGCACCGGCGAGGTAAGCTGACAGCAGCAAGTTGAATGCTGCAGAATTTCCAACGGCGACAAACATTGAAACGACAACAATAACTGTGGCGATACCTGGATATAAGTAAGCTTTTTGGCTTAATTGTTTGCCCGTGGAGGCGATCGGGAATAATTGAGTTAAAGTGAGAGCGTCTTTTTCGCTCCCTGCAAAATTGCCCGTTTGCGGTGCTCTTAATCCGGGTTGATTTTGGTAAGGGGTTACGGGAGATTCAAATATAAATTCAGGGCCGTCAAGGCCGAGACTGATGCGATCGCCTGTTTCTAAAGTTTGGCAGCCTGAGAGCTTTTTTCCGTTGATATAAGTTCCGTTAGCGCTGTTGAGGTCGCAAATTTCCCATCTCGTCAAAGTACCCTGAGTTAGGGGACGGATCAGGGCGTGGCGACGGGAAACCATGCCGTGGGCGATCGACTCTAAAGCTATTTGACAATTGCGATCGCGTCCGATGACCAATTCCCCATCTTCAGAAAGTTGGTATTTGGATGCTGGGGTTCCCACAGCGTCTTTGGCTGGCACTTGTCGCAGAAATCCGATTTCATTAGTCATGAGTTATGAGTCATTAGTCATCAGTCATTAGTCATTGGTCATGAGCTCGCGAGCTGTTAGCTGATGTTATTTTTGAGCAGTCTTTATTCCACAGTTATTGGTTGTTAGCTGCTGACTAATTACTAATTACTAATTACTCATAACTGCTGACTAATGACTAATGACTAATAACTCTGCTTATAGATTTGCCCTGGCATCCTGAACGGCTGCATAGAAAAATATGCCAGTTAGCGGTACGCTCAGGGCGAGGATGATGCCCGTGACTAAATTGCCAAGTTGAGCTTCTCCCGATGACAGCTCAAAGATGGAGCCGACTGCCGCGATCGCAGTGATGCACGAAAGAGCTAATAGTAAACCACTTTTCGGAGTTCCTGCCATCATACTGATTTTACTGCCTTTGGCGAAAATTTCTGCTTGACTAATGCTTCATTCAGTGCCAGCTTGTTTTCTACTCTGTCTACAAACAGCACTCCGTTGAGGTGATCCATTTCGTGCTGAATTGCCCTCGACAGTAAGTCTGTTGCTATCAGGGTTTGTGGGCGGCCGTATTCGTCGCGGTAGGAGACTTCAATGACTTCTGGGCGTTTGACTTCTAAATAAACTCCCGGAATGCTCAAACACCCTTCTTGCAAGATGCAGACATCGCTGCTGCTACTTTTGATGGTGGGATTGATCAAAACCAATGGGGGTGTTTCGGGGTTGTCGGGTTCGCAGTCGAGCACGATGACTTGTTTGTGGACTCCGACTTGGGGGGCTGCCAAACCGATGCCATCGGCACTGTACATGGTTTGCAGCATTTCTCGGACTAGCTGCCGAATTTCTGCATCGACGCTTTTGACGCGCTTAGCTGGCTGCCGCAGGACGCGATCGCCTAATGTGTGTATTGTTAGGGGCGGTTTTTCTAACTTTTTCTTTTCAATCAAGACCTGAGCCGTCATAGAACCTCGCGGGATGTTTGGAAACCCCCAACGAAAGCTGTTGGGGGATGGAATTGGAACCAATACTATTATTTCCAATATTAATCTAATTGTGAACTACCCAGCGCTGATGCTATCGCATACAGCGTGGGCTTCTGTCTTCGTAGGGGAGTGCCTCAGATTGGACTTACGCCCCACCTTTGGACTTACCTTCCCTCCAACAGCAGAGACGGCCGTTCCATCCGTCTTTAGCATTCTGATACCTTCATTCCTGATATTTGTTGCAGCATTGCCATCTCTGTCGTGATGAGTGCCACAGTGAGAGCAAGTCCACTCGCGCACATCTAGAGACATTTCCGAGACTTGATGCAAACAAACTGAACAGGTTTTGGAGCTAGGGAACCATCGATCAATTTCTACTAACTTACCGCCTTTGCGGTCTAATTTGTAGCTCAGGAAATTGACAAACATTCCCCAGCCAGCATCAGAAATAGCTTTAGCTAAGCAATGATTACGAACCATGCCTTTAACATGAAGATTTTCTACTATGACAACTTGGTTTTTGTTGACCAGCTTTGCGCTGAGTTTATGCAGAAAATCCTGCCGACTATTGGCTACCCGTTCGTGTACCTTAGCAACTGATTTTTTAGCTTTTTTGCGAGAATTACTACCATCCTTTTTACGCGCTAACTTTTGCTGCTTACGCTTGAGATTTTGTTGATATTTTACAAAATGTTGAGGAGTCTCAAACTTAGAAATCTTAGTGCCGTCGGCAACGATCGCAAAGTGTTTTAATCCTAAGTCAATCCCAACGATTTTCCCAGAGGTATAAATTTCTCGCTTTTCACCTTCAATCTCAAATAAAATTGCAGCAAAGTATTTACCTGAAGGGTTTTGGCTAACTGTGACAGTTTTGATTTTTCCGTCAATCGGTCTATGTAATTTTGCTTTGACTACTCCAAGTTTAGGGAACTTGAGTTCAGAGTCAGAAACGACTTGAACATTTTGGGGGTATTGAATCGACTGCTTATGCTTTTTTGACTTGAACTTAGGAAACTGAGCTCTTTTGTCAAAAAAGTTTTTATAGGCAGTCGTGAGATTAAGCGTGGCCGCCTGTAGCACTTGACTGTAGCAGTCACTTAACCATTCATATTCCTTTTTTAGCGCTGGCAGTAAAGCATTTAATGCAGATTGTCCAAGCCCTTTGCCAGTCTCTTGATAGACTTCAATGGACTTATTAAGCGCGTAATTCCACCACCAACGAGCGCAACCAAAACTCTGTGCCAGATGCTGGGACTGCCGAGCGGTAGGGTATAAACGAACTTTGACAACTTTGCGTAGCATTTACTTACTGCTAATTGCTATTAATAGTAAATATTATATCAAAGGTTTTGCCGATCTGCAAAGATCGCAAAGCGAACAAGTGGGCATCGAACCCACTTGTTCTGTACGCTTTCATCCCGGCACTCAACGGACTACCATTAGAGTGCGGGACTTCCCGCTTGTTAGTTAAGTAGCCATGACTGGAAACGCACCAAACCAACGGCCGGTTATTTCTCTGGGGCTTTCGCCCGTTTTAGTGGCGGTAGAGCTTTTAGCTGCGATCGCGATTTTGCTGGCTGTGTTGCTCATCGTCAAGTTTTGGGCCGTTTTGCCCGATCGAATTCCCATTCATTTCGGCTTGGGGGGGCTGGCTGATGCTTGGGGCGAGAAGGTGACGATTTGGATCTTGCCGGCGGTGGCTGCGATTATTTTTGGGGTTTTAACTGCGGTATCGCGCTATCCGCATACTTTTAATTATCCGGTACGGATTACTTCTGAGAACGCTCACCGGCAATATCTGTTGGGGCGAGGCCTTTTGGTTTGGCTGAAGGCGGAGATTTGCTGGCTGTTGGCGTTTGTGGTGCGGCAGCAAATTCTTGTCGCTTTGGGCAATGCTCAAAGGTTTAGTATGGAGTTGCTTTTAGGGTTAGTTGTTTTGATGTTTGGGACGGTTGGCGTGTATTTGCTCAAGGCTTATTCTGCTCGCTAGATGTAGCGCCAAAAACTTACATCTACCCCAATACCCAGTTTATTTGTATTAATAAAAATCAAGCCCCGATGATATTATGTCCTGACTACCAAAGAAATAAAATTAGTTTGTAGTCAGGACTAAACTCGTCATATAACTTTGAGGACTAAAGTCCTCATTACAAACATTTTTGAGGGCGGCTAATTGACAATCAAGCATCCAGGATATAAGCCCCCGGATTCATTCCGAAAGCAGACTCAGGATCCAGAAATAAAAAACCTGTATCCGATGAAACTTGCCGAACGTATTTATCTCGCGCAAGTCAATGCTTCAATTCTTTAATCTAAAATCTCAAATCTAAAATCTCAAATCGATTGACGGGACATGAGAGGAATCACAGGCGAGAGGTTTGTGCTACGGTAAACGCCGATCGACTAACCCATCAGATATGTTTGCTGATTGTTCATCGGCAATACTCGCAGCCGTTGATTTTTCAAATCTGGTTCTAATCCTAGTTCTTCCATAGGAATCACGCCCAACAAAACAGCGGAAACGCCTTCTGGTAACTCTAAACAATCAAATCTCCCTTCTCTCCCTTCTATAATAATTTGAGCACCTGCAAAAATTCGACTTTTTGTGATGCCAGCCGATGTTTCTACATCTCTTTCTCCTACTTGTTTTAAACCGAGTTGGCTAATAACGGGAGCTGGCAGGGAAAGCAGTGTCGCTCCGGTATCGACAATAACGTTATCGATCGTCACAGAGCGAACTTCCTCAGCAGAAATGAATCCCCGTTCAGCCATAACTAGATCGATGCGATTCGTGACGGCGATTGTTGTAATAACTTGACCCTTTTGTTTGCCTTGCAGATTGGGGAGTACGAGTGTCATATTATTTACCTATTTTAAAAGTTTAAATTAATTGACAAGTCTTGAACGCGGATAAATTAAAGCATCAGATATGTTTGTTCTTCATTCATCGGCAATACTCGCAGCCGTTGATTTTTTAAATCTGGTTCTAAGCCTAGCCTTTCCATCGGAATCACGCCTAGCAAAATCGCATCAACTCCTTCGGGCATTTCAAGGCAGTCAAACACTGCTTGTCGCCCTTCAACTTCCAGCATAATATCTTGAAAAATCCGCCCTTTTCTGATTCCCGCAGCAGTTTCTACATTGGTTTCTCCAAGCTGGCTTAAACCTAACTGGCTGATAATGGAAGCTGGTAAGGCAAGCAGAGTGGCTCCGGTATCTACTAAAACTTTATCGATAGTTAATGAACGAATTTCACCCGCAGGAATGAACCCCCGCTCAGCTAGGACTTGATCGATGCGATTCGTTACGGTGATTGTTGTAAGAACTTGACCCATTTGTTTGCCTTGCAGATTGGGCAGCACCAGTGTCATATTATGTTACCTTTTTGAGTGCAATTGGTGGAGATTTATATTGTAATATTATCTAGAATCCTGCTTGGTTAGTTAAAATCGTTTTAGTGACCGGCTAAAATTAGAATTTGCCTCAACGCATGACACCAGAAAACAACTCTTCTCAACCCAATCGCCCTGAGTCTAACGTGACTGTAGAAAGTCAGAACGGTGCGAACCCTACTGTGGCACCAGAATCAGGGACAATCGTCGCTACTGCGGAACCGGAAAAACCGGTGCCGCCGCCTCCAACTCGCAAGGTTTTTTTGCCACAGCAGCCGGAACAAACGACTACTGAGAAGTCGGGATCGGTGCTGACGCTGGGGTTGATCGCAGCGATGATTTTTGGGCTCGCCAATGACAACATTTGGCTGGGCTTAATGGGCGCTGTCGGTGCGATCGGCGTATCGCTGCGGTTGATGTGGCCGAGTTGGGGCAAAATCTGGGCGCAGGTAATTCCGCCGACTTGGCGCACTCTGATCGTCGCCTGCTTCGGGCTTTTAGCTGGGATTGTTGGCTTGCTGATGCTCAGCGGTAGTAATACTGAACCGGGAAGCCGCAACATCCAAATCAACTGGGACGCCATCGGCGCTCTCGGCGAGCTGATCGGCGCTTTGGGCCAAATTTTGATCGCGATTTTGGGCGTTTACGTGGCTTGGCGGCAGTACGTGATCTCGAAAGATTTGACGATTCAGCAAAATCGAATTACGCAGCAGCAAACGATCGATGCTTATTTTCAAGGGGTTTCCGACTTAGCCCTTGACGAACAAGGGTTTTTGGAAGACTGGCCGCAGGAAAGGGCGATCGCAGAAGGCCGCACCGCTGCGATTATGAGCAGTGTAGATGCTGAAGGTAAAGCTAAAATTCTGCGGTTTTTGTCGCAGTCGAGATTGGTTACTCCTCTGAAGCGCGATCGGCTTTTAGGCCGCCCCATCCTTGACGGCGACGGCGGCTACGCTGAAGATAGAGATCACGGTATCCGCGTTATCGATCTCAATGTCATGTTAGCGGGTGCTGACCTGGCTGGCACCGATTTGCGGTGGACGGATTTGAGCGAAGCCAACCTCGTCCGCGCCAATCTCAGCAAGTGCGATTTAGTGAAAGCCAACCTCTCGCGCGCTGTCTTGTACGACGCCAATCTCGCTCGCGCCGACATGAGAGCGGCCGCATTATTCTACGGCTCGGCACAAACTGCATCCCCCCGCAGCCGTACCGAATTTCCCAACTATCAAACGGGTGAACATACCGGCGCTGTGGTTGAACGTGTTGATTTCACCGGTGTCAAGCGGCTGTCGGAGGATCAGCGCTATTACTGCTGCGCTTGGTGTGGCTCGAAGTCGAGAGAGACTATTCCCGGCGGCTGCGAAGGGATTCCCAATAAACTCGGACGTTAAAATTAGCAGTACGCCTGTACTTACGTATATATTTGGCGATCGCTCGGCAGCGGACTATACTTTAATTTTAAATCAACAGTCTTGCGCTGTTTTAGCCATGACAAATACTGATTTAGGGCTAGAAGTAATTCCGCATCGTCCGCGCTCCAAAAGCAGGGACGGGTTAATTTTTGTAATTGCTATGTGGTTTCTGAGCCGATCGGTAATTGCGATCGGGATGCAGATAATCGCTCCTTTAGTCTGCAAGGACCCGCCAGTGTATGCCCTCCGGCCGCCTCTGGGTTTTGTCAGCGACTTCCTTCCCAAAAGTGGCTGGGAACTGTTTTCGCATTGGGACGGTAAATGGTACACCCAAATCGCTAATTTAGGCTACAGCTATGCAGATGACGGGCAGCAGCATTCCGTTGCCTTCTATCCGCTTTTTCCCTTACTAATTCGGGGGCTGATGACCCTCGGAATGCGAGCCGACGCCGCAGGGGTATTAATCAACTCTGGGGCGTTTTTGGGTGCGTTATTGGTGGTGTACTTTTGGGTAGAGGAGCGATACGATGCTGGTGCAGCAAAGTGGACGACTGCTGTGCTAGCTTGGTGTCCGTTCTCACTATTTTGCACTGTCATCTATACAGAAGGATTGTTTTTGTTCCTGACAGCATCGGCTTTACGAGCTTTTGAGAGGGGCGAGTATATTTGGGCGGCTTTTTGGGGAGCTTTGACGACTGCTACTAGGGGGCCGGGAGTGGCGCTGATACCTACTTTTTTGCTGGCAGCTTGGAGGGAAAAAAGATCTCCCCTCGCTTATGCTGCGGGTTTTGCTAGCGCGCTCGGGTTCTTTTCATTTATTTTATACTGTGCTATTAATTTGGGAAATCCTTTAGCATTTATTCACATCCAAAAAGCCTGGGGTCAGCCTACTTGGCTGGAGATATTTAAGGACTTTTTCAGTTTCAGCTTGTACAGTGCTACTAAAGTTGGGATGGTTTTTGGCGGTGGCTATTTGTTGTGGTATTTACGAAAAAGGTTGAGCATTACAATCATATGCTTCGGTTTTTGCTCTTTGGCCCTGCTGGTTACTTCGGGAGCTTTACAATCGGTAGAGCGCTACGCTTACGGTATTGTGCCGCTGTCAATAGGTCTTGGCTTGTTATTGGCGGCTAGACCTCGTTGGGGTTACGGGTTGATGGGATTGTTTGGTATATTTCTGCTGCGCTTTTCCGTGAGATTTGCTAGTTGGCTGTGGGTAGGTTAGGGGCGATCGCTCTTAATATCTTTTGCCCAAACTTAATTTACTCTATTTCCCAAGCTGCCTGAAAAAAGTCTCTTTCACACAGCATAGCGTAGCGATAGGTTGCTTCTACTTCTGGCCCTGCCTCTGCGTAGCGATCGACCAAACTTTCCAGCCGTTTTGCTAAAATCTCAAAATCTGGGCTGCTATAGGTCGAAATCCAGTCGCTAAAGGCGTGTTCCGGTATATTAGGTTTAGCTAGCTGCTGTCCCAAAAAAGCATACAACCGCAAGCAAGGAGTCATGGCGGCTACTGTCAAACCCACACCGTTTCCCCAGGCTGTCGCTAATAAAAAATCTGTGTAGCGGCGGGTAGCGATTCCCGGTTTTGCCCCTTGCAAGTTTACACCCCATTTTGCTGCATATCCTTGATGCAAACGAAGTTCTTCTAAAACCCCACTACCGAGATTGTGCAGAATTTCAAACCCCTCCCAGTCGGGTGCTTTTGCCGCAGCGATACTGTAAGCGCGAGCGAAGGCTCCCAGAAAAAATGCGTCTTGTGCAACGTAATATGCAAAACTATTTTGGGGGAGGCTGCCGTCAGCAATGCCTCTAACAAAGGGATGTTGCAGACAAGCTTCGCTTAAGTCTTGATTTGCTTGCCAAAGATCATTGGAATTGGTCATGCAATTTTGAATCTCTGGGTTATGATTGTAATTTTTATAGTCTGACTCAACATCTATGATAACAGATATTTTCGCTGTGCGTCAGTCTTATGGTATCTTTTATTTTTCGTATTTAAGAAAATAGATAAGTTTTGGTATTCGGCTATTTTGTGGGCTGCTGTTGTCTGGCTCAAAGAGCGAAATTACGTGCAGAACCTCTCTCGTGAAGTAGCCAGGGTGTTTGGGGAAAAAGAAACTTTTGATTTAACGGTTGAAAAGCCAATTTTTAAACAGAAACTGCAATGAACGATACACCTAAGTATTCCTTGGTAATTCCTATCTATAACGAAGAAGAAAATCTCGCTGAATTGTATCGGCGAATTAGTGCCGTGATGGATCGAATGGACGGCCCAGTAGAATTAATTTTAATCAATGATGGCAGTCGCGATCGCTCTCTCGAACTTTTGCGAGAATTGCACGAAAAAGACTCGCGAATTTGTTACCTCAGCTTTGCCCGCAATTTTGGTCATCAAATAGCTGTAACTGCTGGTTTAAACTTTTCTAGAGGTCAAGTTGTAGTCATCATGGACGGCGATTTACAAGACCCGCCAGAGCTAATTATAGATATGGTAGAACAGTGGAGGCAGGGCTATCAAGTTGTTTACGCTCAACGCACTCAACGCCGTCAAGAAGGTTGGTTTAAGCGGTTGCCCGCTTATATGTATTATCGCATTTTGCGCCATCTTGCTGATGTTGATATACCCATAGATACCGGAGATTTTTGTTTGATGGATAGGTGCGTGGTAGATGTACTCAACGCCATGCCAGAACGCAATCGTTACATTCGGGGACTGCGGGCTTGGATTGGTTTTAAACAAACGGCGGTTAAGTTTGAACGTGATCCGCGCTTTGCAGGCGAGGTTAAGTATACCTTCAGAAAATCTTTGAGTTTGGCGATGAATGGTTTAGTATCTTTTTCAAAAGTTCCCCTTCGACTTTCGATTTATTTGGGGTTATTTGCTGCATTTATATCTGTGTTAATGGCTTTTTTGATTTTGTATTGGCGGCTTTTCTATCCAAGTTCTGCCTTAACTGGTTTGACAATTGTGATGATGGCGGTTTTCTTTTTGGGTGCGGTGCAGTTGGTGAGTATTGGGATTTTGGGCCAGTATATAGGGCGGATTTATGAGGAGGTGAAGGGCCGGCCACTTTATACGCTGGCAGAAGTGGCGGGTTTCGATCCATTTCGTCAAAAAAATGGTAAATAAGCAGGACGTTTTTACTATCTTGACGGCTTAAAGATAGCGGTTGTATGGTACGTCTGCTTAATCACCTGAACCCTGAACCACATTCAAAATGCGGGTAGTTGATTCATTATTTGCTACTTAATTTCAGCCGATATAAACTCCTGATGCCATTGTTGAGCGACTCTATCCCATCCAAATGAATCTTTAAGAGCTAATGCTTCCTGTCTTAAAGAGTCTTGTTTCTCAGGATTTTTTAGCAAGTCTATCACTGCTGCAATAAAAGCATTATTAGTTTCCTCATCGCCCGCAGGCCCCTTAATTCTGATACCTGATTTTACAGTGTCATCTAAACCTGCATAAGTTGTCACCACAGGAACACAACCAGCAGCTTGCGCTTTCCAAGCACTAATACAGAAAATCTCCGCCGCAGTATGACAAGGATAAACCCAGATGCCTGATTTGAATAATTCTTCCACTAACTCCTTGTGTCCAATCCTGCCATGTTCATAGACATTTTCTTGCTCGAAAAGTTGTAAAAGTTTTTGCTTTTTATCTGGTAAGTATGGAAATTTCTCAATATAAGGTGAATTAATTAAAGCATCAATTCCTTGCCAACCATAAAAAATATGTAATTCAACATCGGGCACTTCTTTGAGAACTTGATCCCATTGAGTTAGTAAATTTTCAATACCTCTTGCATAATCACTAATCGAAATGAGCCTTTTGGGATTTCTAGCAATTCCTGTTAAGTTGAAATCTTCGAGATTAATCCCATTGGTTGTTAAAAAAATCTTGTCTTCAGGAATCCAGTCGGGCAGCAGAGATTTATGAAAATTTGACAACATAAAAATTTTGTCAAAACTTGCCAGAAATTCTAAACGCTGAGACTCTTCTACAGGAGGAAATAATTTCGGGTTATCGTGCATCCAGACAGCCGTTTTTCGGGCTTTCACTTTCATACGCATAGGTTGTGTCCAAACACGATGAAAGATTAAGACATTAAAGTTATCTTCGGTATTGAATTTATCAACTGACTGATAAACTACTCCCTTATATTCCCCTTCCATATCACCGCAGCGATTAAAAACAGTAACCTGGTAGCCTAATTTAACTAATTCTTGACTTAAGTAAATAATCGCTTCTTCACTTCCGCCAATACCTTTATTCACAGATAGAGGAGACCAATCTTCTAGATGAAATGGAAAATTGGAATAAATTACAATTGAGTTATTGTCCCAGTTCATATTATTTGACTATTCCAAATTTTTGACATAGATATTGTAGAGTAAAATTAGATATTTGTCAAACAAATCCCATCAATCAAGAGGATTTAATTTTGTGTCACTGACTCACACAACATTGTTAAGGTCGTTTTTTGATTGATACACACTTTTTCTATGACTGTCATCACATCATCAGCAAATAACTGTGCGGTTCGATCGCTGATGACAGGTTCTACATAAATAAAGTTGCAAAATAATTGCTCATTTAGCGTGAGAACTCCTAACCAAAAACAATCACCACTAATATGGTGAGGAGTAGCAAAGTATAATTCCTTAACCTTTAGCTTATCGGCTTGATGTCGAAATTTAAATTTGCCTCTATTGGAAATTGAAAAAAGATTATTTCTTCCCATAGTATCTTCTTTACTCACTATAGACTTAATAACTAGTTCCTTGATGGTATCCATGTCAAGATGACGTAATTTACTTTGTAGTAGTCTAGTTATATGGACACCGCTAATTAAAGAATCATGTATGCGGGATTTACATTCTCTAGCTAAATCCCAAAAAGATGTCTTTGGCTCAATTAACTGATTAAAACCCAGCGCAGATATAAAACAACCTAGATTTTGGCCTGTGATTTCAGGCTCACAATATTTTCTCAAATCTACAGGTAAACCATAGGAGAAATTTACCTGTGTATCTATTGATAGTAATTTGCCAGCAGCAAATAGCATAGCCGCACACATAGCACCATGCACAGTGGTTTTTTCTTGTTTGCATTTATCAATTAGTATCTTAGTCTTTTCTTGACTAAGCATTCGCGGTAGCATCCGAGTCAAACGTTCATTTGCGGATGCTTGATGTTCAATAATTAATTGTGGTGGCAGAGTTTGTTGTTCATTTGCGAGTTGAGGATTTTCTCTTGGGTGTTGAGTGGGAATATTATAAGTAAGTACATTTTCTAGGGGAGCAAGAAATTCTAGTGATTCTACTTGAGATATATTCTCTCCTTCTTTAATTGCCTGACAATAAAATAACAAATCATCAATAAAGCGCATACATGATATGCCATCTACAATTCCATGATGAAAGGTAATAATCATTTCACAGGTATTTTGATGTTGATGAGAATACAAAAGAGTTAAACGACACAGAGGATTTTTCCCTGGTGTGAATTTTGTATGTAGTTCTTTTTCAGCAATTTTAATTGCTTCATTTTCATCTTGTTTGTAGATAACTTGTACGGAAATTTCTGTTATGCCTGTCGATTGAAAATATAATCCATCCTCAGACTCAACAATGTAAACTTGGAGCATGGGATGACGCTGTTGGACTAATTTAAGAGCTTGTTGAACAACATCCGGTGTTAAAATCCCTTCCAGAGAGACAACATTTACAATTAGCCCACCTCCCACATCATGGCCTAGCGCCATCCACATTTCTACCAAACCAAGTTTTCTGCTGAAAGATTTCATTTTAATTTTCTCTAATTTCAAAGTTTATCTACATTTATGCAATTGCTCAATTATCCCAAATTGAGTTGTATGTAAGTTAGTTTCTTCATCAACCGCAGGTTCATTAATTCTGATACCTGATTTCACAGTTTCATTTGTGTAACTCACTCAATACTTCGGACAGTTTTTGGTTGTCACCGGCATAATTAGGGTTTGAGCCAAGTCACAACTCAGGAAAAATCAACGATTCCAGCCATTTTACCCCAAAGTGTCAGAACTATTGTAACTGACTCATCTGGGAGTGTGACAAAGAGGCCTAGGAACTAGACTAAATAAGGGTGGCAGGTTGTATACCCTGTTGAGAAAAGCAAAGTTTATTTGGAGTTAGGTTCATTAACTCTTGCACATCTACTGAATATTGAGCCAGATAATTGACCCAGGGGTCTCCATCTCAACCAACGCCTTCATGTACTCCGTCTGCGATATTTTTTTGTCTGTTATTGAGAGGGCGGTATACATATTTTGATATCGGTATTTTATGAATTTTAGCGCATTTAAATACAGCACAACTTTAGGCGAGGGTTATTAACAAAATGATTTTAATGATTTGGCTTCTCCTTAAGCTAGTTGCTTCGCGCATTGTAACATCGAGCTTTACCATTTCGGAACCTTTATTCAATTGCCATGCGCTGGCTGTAACCATCGCTCTCTAGTGACAACGAGCCTAAATCTGTGAGAATAAACTTGCGCGTCTTTAAGTTTAGATCCCTGATAGTTGCGTTTCTATTTACAGGCAAGATCAAACCCTGCTAATGGTCGGGTTTTCCTGAATCTTACTCCTTGAAAGTATAAACCAGTTGCTGGTTCTACTCCTAGCTGACGAGGTGACAACCGAGTTGAAAGACTTATCATCGCAAGCTGTTTTAAGCGTATTCCGTTGTGATGGTAGTGCGATTGTCTCTAGTTTTTTTTGGGAGTTTACCGATCGATTGAGTGCTTCAGATGATAACTTTGCCTCCATTGAAGCCGCCGTAGAAGAAGGATGCACCGTTTATGGCAACCTGCTGAAAACCATTGGGCTTATCCTACCCGTCAACGGTGGAGAGGCGATGACCATAGTGGTGGGAATCTTGGCTGGTACCACCTTGCCAATTTTGCCCGTGCAGATTCTCTGGGTGAATATGGTGGGTTCCGTCGCCCTTAGTGCCACTCTAGCTTTTGAGCCCTTATAGGCTGACACTATGCGCGGTTTGCTCCTCTTGCATCACAGGGGGAACGCATCTTATTGAACACTGTTCATCAGTGGTGAGTATATTTTGAGATAAATTCACCATTCAAAGAAGCTACAGACACGCGTGGTAATGACTTTTGTAAGAAAATAGGAACTGATTAAGGTGGTTTTTACGCTCGCTGCTCATTTTGAGACAATAAAAATATTACAACCACTTTTTCCCAGTTGTATAATAGTTAGTAATGAGTTATTCATGAGAATTTAGTTAACTGCAACAGCGAGGATCTTAGTCAAATAGTCATCATCCCAGCCGGCTCGAAGTCGCTTATTTTTTGCTCCGGTTTTTGAGGTTTTTTCTTGATTCAACAGATTGAGCGAGATGTGTCTAAGAATAGCAAAATTTTGCGGAGCATTATCTTTTCTAATCCGACACTCATCTTCACGAAAACCCACATCTAATACCCAATGTAAAGAATTTTCAATTCCCCAATGGCTGCGGACTGATTCACCAAATTTTTGAGCATTATTTGGTAAACTACTAATATAATAACGAGTTTCAATAGTTGTTTTTTCCTTCACTATTCTCACGGATTCTATCAAGCCTATACTGTGAAGTTTCTCCCATTGATTGTCGGGGTCAATTAGCTCTTTAATGTCACTTAACATTATGTGATGTCGAATTTCTGAGCGACCGTGATTACTCTCTTTATTTGTCGAATAAGCTGTATGTGTAAAACCCGAAAACCCTTGTCTAATTGCTTGTTTAAACAACTCTTCTACTCTGGCATACAGGGATGGTTGGTTCTTTTTTAAGGTGATTACATAATCTCCTTCTTGTGAGACAATTGACTTCACAATTGACCTCTGACAGCCCATAGCATCAATGGTGACAATGCTTCCATTTAATTCTAATACTTTGAGTAAAGCCGGAATAGCTGCGATCTCATTAGATTTTTTATCTACCTTAACTTGTCCTAAAACTAATCTTTGACTCGTCGCCCAAGCACTGACCATATGAATTGCTTTTTTATCTCCCCCCCGTGAGTAAGAATGGCGAAGAGTTTTGCCATCAATGGCGATTACTTCTCCGGGATTGAAGCAACTAATAGATTGAATCCAACTTAAAAAACATTTCTGAAATTGCTCCGGTTTTAGGCGAGAAAATACTCGCGCAATTGTGTCATGTGAAGGGATGCCCTTCGGCAATTCTAAAATTTTCTTTAACCATTCGTATTGAGCTGCGCCCGTAACTTTCAATATCCACCCATGTATCAGCACCGCAAATCACGGCACAAATTGAGAGGGTGATAATATCAATTAATTGATGATGTTTCGTCCGCTCAATTCTTGGATCTTCTAAGTCGGAAAAATGGTCGGCGATGGTGATTGTAGGTTTAACTTTCATACAGGTAAACTCTAATTAAATGTTTTGTAGTTACTCAATAATTCTTCTCCAAGATACCAGATCATGTTAACATGAAATTTAGATGCGTTCGCCCTGTCTTGCATCATGTGATAGCGATCGTCAGTCTAATTGGCGCGGCTGGAATTTATGCGTTTGAGCGCGAATTTCCTAATGGTAGTGCTGGCATTAATGACTATGGCACTGTGCTGTGGTGGAAGCGAATGTTGATGAGTACGATCGGCTCTGATTACTTTCCGAAAACAGCCCAAGGGCATGTGTTTTGTTTTTTACTGGCGTTGTGTGCGATCGCCATATGCGGTTATTTGACAGCAACGCTGGCTACATTTTTTGTGAGTCAGAATGCTGAGAGCGATCGATCAGAAATAGCGGCTACACAATCAATTCAAGCAGTGTCAACCGAAATTACTGCACTGCCAAGGTTCAATCCTGCTTGACCGAAGAACGAGACGCAAGCCCCCTGGCTTTAGACATGGGGATAAGTAGGTAGCGGTTTCAACCGCCTTCAGTATTTAACAATTCTTAAGGTAAAATTAGTGTAGTATGCAGATTAGTGCTGTATAACTCTACTATGAGTGTTAATTACAAATCAAATAAAAATGTTGTCTACTCGTGCAAGTACCACATTGTGTGGTGTCCGAAATATCGTCGCAAGATTTTAGTTGAGGGGGTCGATGCCCGTTTAAAGGAGATATTGTTAGAGGTGGCGACTGAGTTTAACAGTGAATTAATAGAAATGGAAGTAATGCCAGATCATGTTCACCTCTTAGTCGAGTGCGATCCTCAATTTGGAATTGCCAAGCTAATTCGATACATGAAAGGACGCTCTTCCAGATATCTCCGTCAAGAATTTCCTTGGTTAAAAAGTCGATTGCCAACCCTGTGGACGAATAGCTACTTTATTGCGACTGTTGGCGGTGCGCCTATTTCAGTAATCAAGCAGTACATTGAAAATCAAAAAAATGTCTAGCTATGGATGTCAGCAAAATTTAATTAGTCCAAATCGAGAGTTAAGAAGCGTTCTAGAGTTTGTATGCGAAGAGTCGAACAAACTAGCCAACTGCGGGACTTACTACTCTCGACAACTGTATTTCAAGACCGGGAGGATTCCCGGCAAGTATGACTTGCACAAATTATTCAAGGAAAATCTTCATTTCAAAGCGCTGTATTCCCATGTTGCTCAACAAACGTTGACCAGTGTTGCGGAATCTTTCAAGTCATATATTGGATTGCTCAAGGGAATCAAAAGTGGCACAGTAAGGCAACATCCTAGACTACCCAAATACCGCAAAAACAGCTTAAAGCTTGTGACCTTCCCAAAGGCAGACGTAAAGCTAAAGAATGGGCAATTGAGGTTCCCATTAGGCAGTAAGGTTAAATTGTGGTTTGGAATTAGTGAATTTTATTTGCCGATGCCGTCCAATCTCGACTACAAGACAATTATAGAGATTCGTATTTTGCCAAGAAATGGACAATTTTATGCCGAGTTTGTCTACCAACTTCAGTCAAGAGCGATCGAATTAGATGTCAGCAAAGCTCTGGGTATCGATCCAGGGTTGAATAATTGGTTAACTTGTGTTTCCAATGCGGGAACAAGTTTTATCGTAGATGGACGGCATCTAAAATCATTAAATCAATGGTATAACAAGCGAGTTGCAGCGATTAAAGAGCATAGACCTCAAGGTTTTTGGTCTAAGAGATTGGCGCATATTACAGAGAAGCGAAACAGGCAGGTCAGAGATGCAGTTAACAAAGCGGCTAGATTAATATTGAAACACTGCCTAGAAAATCAGATAGGCACAGTCGTTTTTGGCTGGAATAAAGAAATGCGTCAAGAGATTAATCTTGGCAGCAAAACAAATCAAAATTTTGTGCAAATTCCTACCGCTCGATTGAAAGATAGGATTTCCCAACTTTGCGAACAATATGGCATTCGGTTTATCGAAACCGAAGAAAGCTATACGAGTAAGGCGAGTTTTTTAGATTCGGATGAATTGCCTAAGTGGGCGTGAAAAAACTGAAGGGTGGAAAGAATCTGGGAAGCGCGTTAATCGCGGATTGTATCGTTCAAAAGATGGAAGCAAAATCAATGCAGACTGCAACGGTGCGGCGAATATTTTGCGAAAAGTAGCGGCAACTTTAGGGTTATGCCTTAAAAGAGTCAGTAGAGGCGCTTTGATTTCGCCTTTGAAGGTTCGTATTTGGACTCTTCAAGAATCCCCATCCCTTTAGGGCTGGGGAGTATCAAGAAAAGGTTGAGACCTGTGAATTGCTAACCTTGGATTTGAGCATGAGGTCGATCGCTCTCGATGCGATACTAGAGAAACGATGATGTCTGTCCAATTATAGATCACCTTTTACTCTAAACTCTTCCAAGCGAGAGATGATTTTTGATTTTGGGAAATTTACTATAATAATACCCTCTAGCCACTCACATAAAACTACTTAAAATAAGGGGAAAAACAAGCCGAATAAATTCATGACAGGGAATCAAAAAAAACTTGATCCAGGATAAATCCTATATTGCACTGTTCAATAGTGCGGACTATTTTTATCGGGCCCAATGGCTAATTTTCTATGACTTTGAGCCCCGGTGGATAATTAAATCAATGTCATCTCCACTCCTGACTTGCATTTAATTCGACTTTTTTATGTTCCTTGCCCTCTAAAGCTTGTAGTATCGTTCCCAAAAAAGCCCGCACTATTGAATGTTAACCTGGTTCTATTTATTACATTGACACGAGAAACTCATGGAAAACACATTGTTCGATCGCACATTCCGCGACAGCGAAGGCCAAATTGTTATAGCTCAGATGCCAAATCTACCACTGAGTGTCGGGATTATAGCTAGTTTATTAACGCTCATTGTTACAACAGGAAAAGTTAATCTAGGATTGGAGCTAGTCGCCTTTGGATCTTTGTTTACTTGGGCTTGGGAAGAATTATTTCAAGGCGTTAATTACTTTCGTAGAGCATTAGGTCTGATTGTGCTGGTTGGTCTAATTGCGGGGAAACTTCAATAATTAGGTAAGCATAAATCAAATCAAGAAGGTATATAAGCTGTCACGCATTTAAATTGCATATTCTGGGCGGGCTCTTAGGCCCACCCCACCCAAGGGGATTGTTTTGTGACATTCAGTTTAAATGCACAACAGCTTAGCACTGGGAGCATCTCAATGAAAGCAGCCCAGCTAGAAATTGGAGTTTTGAGGCAGGAGTTTTGAGGCTCTCTTGCTGCGGGGAAAGAGGAAGAAGGAAGGAGCCCGAATAAGTGTTTTTACAAATATGAGATGCTCCCTCCCGATCGCGGGCGTGGTTATCGGCCTCCTGGATATTGATGAAATGCGTGGGGAAAAGACAGAACAACCTTCTGGTTGATGTTGAAGCTAGTTGGCTTAATGTTTCGGTTAAGATATTTTGTTGTGAATCTCTGGGAGAGCAATTATGAAAGGTTTAAAGGGAAAAAACGCACTAATTACTGGAGCGAGTTCAGGCATTGGGCAGGCGATCGCCATTCGTCTCGCCCAAGAAGGTTGCAACATTGCCGTTAACTATCGCAAAAGCTTAGAAGAGGCAGAAGATACTGAAGAAATAGCTCTGCAAAAAGCCTGTGGACAAGCATCGGAATGCGGGGTTGAAACGCTATTAGTTCAGGGAGATGTGTCCAAAGAAGACGACATCCTTCGTATGGTGAATACTGTCATTGATAAATTTGGTAGTCTGGATATCCTGATTAATAATGCTGGGATTCAAACAGAAAGCGCATCCCATGAAGTGCCAACCGATGAATTCGATCGCGTGATTGCAGTCAATTTGCGAGGTGCATATCTCTGTGCACGGGAAACCATTAAGCACCTATTGAGTGAGCAACGCCCTGGCGTGATTATCAATATTTCGAGTGTGCATGAAATCATTCCCCGCCCGATGTATATCAGCTATTCCATCAGCAAAGGTGGCATGGGAAATCTGACTAAAACCCTAGCGTTGGAATACGCAAACCGAGGCATCCGTGTCAATGCTATTGCGCCCGGTGCGACGATTACACCGATTAATGAAAGCTGGACTGACAATCCAGAACAAAAGGCAGTAGTGGAAAGCCATATCCCAATGGGACGGGCAGGCACATCGGAGGAAATGGCAGCATCTGTTGCCTTTCTCGTATCAGATGAAGCGGCTTACATTACGGGACAAACCCTCTATATTGATGGTGGATTGACCCTCTATGCTGATTTTCGCGAAGCTTGGTCTGCGTGACATAATCCTACATCAACACAAGCTGTCACCATTGGTGTAGGCATCTTTGCAGCCCGATGAAGGGTGTGCAAAATTTCCTTCGCGGTACAGTCCTCTATAGTTCCTGCTATAGAAAGATTCCCGCCGGGCGCGTTTTATACTGAGCGATCGCACGGCTGGTTGAGGTGGAAGGAAACGCGAAAGAACAGATCGCTAAGTATTACCAATGGCTAGCAAAGCAGCTAGGCGCGAATGGTTTAACGATGCCAATAGTTGCATTTGGGATGGCACCAGAAGCAGACTCTTGGCTGTACGGAGAGAGTGCAACACCTTTTTGCAAAGATAGCTAACGGTTCTGGTCAGAGGTTGTTGGGATCTCTGCATCTCACCTAAGCAGATTCAGGCAATCCGCTGCACCAGAATGTTATATTTCTTTTGATGCGATCGCCTGAACTACTGCGCCAATGCCCGTGTGATAAATACCTTCTACTACATCACGCTCAAGCTCAATTAGATGCTTAAACTTTAAGCCAGCTAACTCAAGGCTTAAAGATTCTTTAGATTGCATCACATCTACTGAATTTCTGCCACCAGTACCATGCTTCAACTGATCGGGTGTATCAGCCTCAAGCATAAAAACACCGTTTCGCTTTAACGCTGCTTCAACTTTTTTATGAAGTTGTTTTCTTATTGAAGAGGGCAATGGACAAAATATAGATACAATTCCGTCCCATTTATTTTCGCCTAAATCATACTCTGCTAAGTCAGTATGAATAAACTCAACAATCACCCCATTATCTTCGGCCAGCTTTCTGGCCTTATTCAAGCCAACTAAAGAGGCATCTACAGCGGTTACAGAATAACCCTGTTTGGTAAGGAAAACGGCATTCCGCCCTTCTCCTTCGGCCAAGCTCAGAACTTTACCTTTTGGAATACTGCTGACGTTTGCTTCCAAAAATTTGTTCGGGTTTGTGCCATGTGCGTACTCTTCGGCACTGTATCTTTCATCCCACATCTGTTTTCTCCAATTGTTGCTGTTGGCACATTTGATGCCAAAAAAAAATAGCTATGTATTCCACCGCAGATATGCTGGATAATACCTTTAGCTTCGGTGGATTATCCATCATATCTGTTGGACAATATCCTAGTTTTAAGGAATTAAACAGAAACTTTGCAGGTTAAGTCCGGGTTCTTGGGTGTTATCCATCGCTTCTGATAGTTAATCCTGGAAATCAGGGGTGTTATTTGCCACTTTTGCTGATAATATCCTCTCTATCGGTCTTATCCAGCATTAACCTAATGTCGCAATCTACCGCTCCGATGCAGCTTTACCGCTTGCTTGAGGCGGAGCCTTCGCATAGCAGGAACGAGTGCGATCGCCCCTCGCTGTAGGTTGGGTTGAGTCTGTCACGTCCTTGCTTGTGAGTCAGCAGGTAACGCGAAACCAAACAAATGGCGATCGCGCGTCGTGTAGCGATCGCCACGGGTAAGGGTATTCCGCTAGTTCCCTGAGTGGACAAGTCAAATAAAAAGGTTATTCCTCATCACCCCTCTGGCAACTAATACTTGTAAAATAGGTTGTACACGAACGGCAAAACCACCACCTTGTAGCTTTTGTATCCCATTGCATAGTACCTTTCTCTTCTCCTCTAAGAAAGTCCTTTTTGTATGTTAAGGCTCGGTCATATTCTTTATATCGACAAAATCTCTCTGCTCCTATTTTTTCCGCAGCGGGATCTGTCCCATCTTCTCCTTTCAAGACCGTGCCCACTAGAATACCGTCTATCTGAGGCTTGTAAAACACCTTCTTCCCTTCATCGTCTTGAGCAATAGCTACAAAAGTCATCATCACCATCCCAGCTACTGTAGCACTAGAAAATAAAATCCAATTTCTGTTAATCATTTAAGTTCTCTCCTGAGATTTTTTGGCTTTTTCCTTCAAACTTTAATTCTAACATTAAATTAATAGTCCGGACAGTTTTTAGATAAACGCCTGAAACCGTCATTCTATCGTTGGCGATGCCTTCGGCTGGCTACCAGGGTAAGAGCGTCTCAATCATGCTTGACAAAAGGAATCCGAAGAATCTAAGATATTGTCAAGAAAACAAGAACTGATAATTTGAATCAGATAATCATTATCCATAGCTGCCCGTTTCATTTTTTGTCGAAGACTACGTTTGTAAGTAGGTTCGCAGTTGAGGGCATTCAGCGCAATACGTCACAGGACAGCCAAATTCCGGGGACTGTGGAAAGAGCGAATCCGGCAAGCATCTTCTGCAAAGGTACAATCTAAAGTCCAATGAGCCTGATTTTCAATCCCCCAATGTTTGCGGATGGCTCGACCCAAAAGTTGGGCAATTCTATCTAAAGAAGTTAGATAGAATTGCACTTCCCGAGTAGTTTTGTTCCAAAGATGACGCACTCGAACCACCATGACCACACTTTTTAATCCCGCCCATAATCGCGGTTGGTAAAGCTCACCAATGACCGTAATTGGCACCGACCAAACTTGACGGATTTCTCGCCGATGATGACCGGACTCAATCCGTTGCTCATCACTGACATCAATCCCGGAAAATTGCTGTGCAGAAGCTCTCTCAAACCATTTTTTAACCTGATGATGGAGAGTCGGATGATTAGCTTTAAGTGTCAGGACATAATTTCCTTTTTTTTCAATAATCTTTTGAGCAATTTCAGTTTGAGTCCCCATCGCATCAATAGTAATGATAGAATCAGTGATGTCTAGCAACTCTAATAATGCCGGAATAGCCGCGATATCATTCGATTTATCCTCCACTTTCATCTGTGCCAAAACCAGACGTTGTTCAGAAGACCAAGCAGTAATAACATGGAGTGCCGATTTGCCTTGATTGCGGTCATAAGAACCTCTAATTGTTTTACCATCAATGGGAATAATTTCTCCTCCTGTCTTAGTGACGAGAGTTTCTACCCATCGTCCAAAGCATCGATTCAATGCTTCTGGGTCAATGAAATCAAATACTCGACGAAAAGTGTCATCGGAAGGGATGCCATAAGGTAATGCCAAAAACTCTTCTAACCACTTTTTTTTACTAAGGCCATAATTCTCGATGTCTTCCCACCCTTGCGCTCCGGCGATGATAGCGAAAATTGCGATCGCTAGGATATCGGTGAGTTGATGTTTCTTAGTTCGCTCGACTCTGGGGTCTTTAATATCTGCAAAATGTGCTACTAAACGGGCGTTGAATATCTTGAATCTTTGCTACTTCCCGGAGCGGTAGTTGAGGAAGAGAGCTTTTTTTGCCAGAGGTAGATTTAATCTCAAAACCCTGAGACATAAAGTGTATTCCTAAATATTTTATTGGGCGGCATTGTTGTCATCTCACTTATTTGACTCATTGTCAACTACAATTTATACCAAATTAGATGAGTTTACCCTGCATTCGTAAGGGAATAATGCTTTGGGGATGATGAATCTCTTCGAGTAAAAGATTATTTCCGGCTTCTACTTTTTTGCCATATTTATGGTAAATCCAACCACTGAAGAATCCACCTAGCGGTAGTAAGGCGATCGCCCATAAATGAGATTCTCGCCAATTGGTTGCCCATTCTAAAGATGCGAGGAGAGCGGCGGAACCAAGACCGGAAAGCATACCAACTATACAAGAAATAATGAACCACTTGCTGAGTTGCGGAATGACTGTGAACTGCTCAAATTGAGGGAGATGTTTCATAATAAATAATTCTTTTGGATAAATTTAGGCTCGCTGCGGTCGAGCCTAAATCTGCGTTAAATAGCGCCTTGATTATGAACCGCAGAGGGCGCAGAGGACACAGAGAGGGGAGAAGAGGATCAAGGAGATAGAAAACCGATATTTGGGATTACTTGTAACTAGATTCCACCAAGATGACAGGAATAGGACTGGTTTCTAAGACGGCTTGAGAAACCGAACCTACTAGCACTTCTTCCCAAGGTTGATGCCCTCGTTTCCCGATCGCAATATATGTCACTTGCCGAGCTTGCGCCACGCGGATAATCTCCTCTGGAACTGTACCAGAAAGACTCAGGAACTCATAGCGAATATCTGATAATATTCGTTGTGCTTGTTGTTGTAATTGTAAGTTTGTGCTTGGATCTCCCACATTATCTACATACAAAACAATCACATCCCCGTCACTGCGCCGAGCTAAGTCTGCGGCCTTAGTTAAAACATCTGTTGTTAAGGGGGAAGTGTCTACTGCGGCGAGAAAAACTGGACGGCCGGAAATCGCTACTTTGGTCGGGTCAACTTCGCCTTTTTCTAATAGTTTGGGAGCAAAAGTGGGAATTGCCCATGCACCCAAGGGAGCGGTTACTAAAATTGAGAGGGCTGCGATCGCCAAAATCGTCTCGCCACCAGCAATGCCCTGAGCTAGGGGAATTGCCCCAATCGCCGCCTGTACCGTGGCCTTAGCCGAATTTCCTGCTAGCAGAAACAGCCGTTCTTTCTCAGTCCAATTACTACCTAAAGTGGAAAGATACCAACCGAGCGATCGCCCAATCAGAGTCCCGATCGCCAACACCAGCAAACCAACGAGTAACGTATTGCCTAATACATTAAGTTGAATACTGGCTCCCAGCAGCACAAACAAAATAATTTCCGCGATCGTCCACAAACTGTCAAAACCACCCCGCAATCTTCGTGCTAAAGGCGCATCCAACTCTATCAGGAAAAACCCCGCCGCCATCACAGCCAAATAGCCCGAGAAAACCGGAATATGTTCGGCTGATACTACCAGCCCTAGGGCAAAGCCAGCAGCCACTAGGGAGTCCTGAACCGCAGTTTGAGTCCAGTTTTGCTTGACTAATAGTGACACCAAAATTCGAGCAGTCACCCATCCCAACAGTACCCCCAAGGTAATTTGGATGATGATTTGAAAGGGCAGCAATTGCAGAGGGCTGAGGGTGATTCCTCCCAGTAAGGTAATGGCTGTAGCTTTCCCTTGGGACAGAAACGCTAGTAGTAGGCTAAACACCAGCAACAGCAATACATCTGACAAGGCACTTCCCGTCAGAATCGCATCGGGAATTCCTTTTTTTACTCCCCAACCTAAACTTTTTAACCGCAGCATTCCGGGAACAATTACTGCTGGAGATTCCGCCCCAATGATGCAGCCTAGCAGTAGCCCCGTCAAAAAATCAAACTGAAGTAGCCACATCGCAGCGACAGCAATGGCGATAGCCTCGCAAGCTGCAGGCAGAAAGCCTAATCGCAGCGCCACGGTTCCCTGTTGGGATAGCTTTTCGCGATCGAGTCCTAACCCCGCCTTCATCAAAATCACCATCACGGCAATGGTGCGAAGGGAATTCGCTGCGCCCAAAACCTCTGGGCTAATGACATTCCCCAGTTGCGGGCCTAATAAAATGCCCACCAGCACCATACCTACGAGTGCTGGAGCTTTCAGCCGTCGAGCAATCTGCCCGACAAAAAAGCCCATTAATAAAATCCAGATTATACTTTCTAACATCACGCCACCTTGAAGCTGAATGGATGAACGTGACTTGTAGGGGAAAGATCGATCGAGGCATCCGCACCCTCCTACCCTTCCGCCACAAGTCGGAACAGTAGGAGCCATCAGCCTTTTAAACGTTATGAAGATTATTAATAACGAAGGGCGGTTTCGGCGAGCTCCATCGCCATCATTACTTTTATAGCACTATTGAAGCTCATCTTCCATTTCCGTGCCCCTTCCCTAACGCTATTTAAGGGAGGATTTTTCCCGTATAATTTCATTGATTCTCCAATATTGATGAATTTAGGGTGCTCTGGGTTGCACCTAACCCATATTACTTCTGAAGGTAGCAATGCTGCTCTTGCCCCCAAATGCTGCTACAATAATGAGTTGTGAACTTCTTTTTTTCTTTGTTTTTTTTCTTTCTTAAGTCTGCGTGTTCAGTGTTCTTTGCGGTATCTAAAAAAATACTCATGTTGAAAATTTACGAATATTCTCTCTCTGGGAATTGCTACAAGATCCGCTTGCTTTTAACTCAGCTTAACATTCCCTGCGAGCGACGGGAAATTGATATTATAAAAGGAGAAAGCCGAACTACTGAATTTTTGGGTAGTGATAAATATGTAGTGATTAGATATTCATTTGCTCAAAACATAGTTGTAATGATGAATAAAATACCAAATAG
>NZ_JAUBTV010000076.1:0-37408 GCF_036705145.1 Microcoleus sp. B5-D4
CACGCTTTGTCTCGGATGATTCACTTTTACCCCCTCAATCCGCGTATGTGCCAGTTGGGGGTGCGGAATGTGGGTTTGAATGACGAATTGTGGGGCGATCGCATCTTGATATCGGAGTAGGTAGCGAGTGGAATTAGAGCGGGCGATCGCACTTGTCACCGATTTTTTGGATATGTGCGATCGGCAACAGCAATGTCTCCTCAATTTCCTGCCGCATAGCAGGAGATACATTACAACCGCTATTGAGGCAATCTACGAGCAATTTATTAGCATCGTAATACTTCCTCAGCAATGAGTTTTGCTCTTGGCTGAACTGCCAATCGTGACCTATATTGCGATACTTAATCATCAGATTTATTAATTGCTGAGTCCAATCTTTACCTTTAGCATTCCACCACTCCCGCTCGCTTCTCCACCACTCCTGTATTCTGTTTGTGTATGCTGAATCATATAGTTTGTCTCTGAGTTGTTGCAGAGATTGCTTCAATTCTGGTTCCAGATTTAAATTGAGAGTAAAGGCGAGGATAGAGAGAAGATTGCGACCTGATGCAGCAGCATAAGTATAGGGAATATTAAGGTCAATTGCATAAAACATTGCAACATCAAGAACAATATCAGTAGCCAAGTCAGAGTGGCGTTCAGTAGCCAAGCCAGAGTCACGTTCATTGTCATAATAAGAAGTAAAGTCCAAGAAAAAAAGTTCAAGGGGTGGTTTAAAGGTATGGTCAATGGCATAAGCAAGAATACGGATCAAATTTAGGTCAAAATTCAAGTCCGAACGAGGGTTACTAACGCGCTCTACCTCTCGACCAAGATAAAAAGCACGGATAGCTGATGGTTGATAGGGAGCATTAATGGAAAAAGATTTATTTCTTACCCACATTAGGAATTGCTGTAACTGCTCATCATCAGCGACCAGCCCATCAACTTGCTGTTTCATTAACAACAACAAGTCATCAGCTTTTTCCAACATCGCAACTGCTAAGAACAAGACTTCTCGCCAACGCTTCTCGGTCAGGTGGCTGACCAGTTTTTCCAAAGCTTGTGGAGCCAAATTGTTAACAATTTCTCTGGCAGTGAAATACTCTTGAAATGTTAGATGAGAAAACGAATAAATTCCTCTTGCCCTTTCCACTAATAATCCATGTTGTGCCTCGATCGCCTTCAGGACTACCTCACTATCCATTTCTAACTGAACGCGGTCAGTTGTGGCATCGGGTAAGTTAGCCAGATAGTCGGCAATCAATTGCTGAACTGTGTTTTTTTCAAAAAAATAATCGCCCCGATCAAAAGTAATAGCTGCTAAAAAAGCAAGTAACTGTTTCTTGCGGCACAAATTCAAATCTCGATAAACTTCATCCCGTTGAATGCCTCTCGTTTCATCCCATTTTCTGAGCATAATTTCCAGTCCTTCCTCATACAACTTGGCTCGGTTGGATGGGAAATCTGCTTTCGCTTGGAATACTAAACAAGTCAGATTAAGCAAAATTGGCGTTACTGCCAGTTCTCGAATTTGCTGATTTTTTTGCAGTGTCAGCGTCTCTACAAATTGAGATGCTAAAGCTTTCCCTGCCTCAATATTCTGGGAAAATGCCACAAACCAATTGAGCGCGAAGGCAGCAATTTGCTTGTTATTAAAATCGGCAACCTCAACACAGGTAAAGGCTTCGTCGTGAAATCGGTACTTAGCAGCGGCAATTCGACAGGTAATTATAAACTGATTGTTGTAATACTTTTGGACAAACTGACGAATCTGTCTGACGACTGCATCGCTATCTGATTCTGGCACTTCATCTAAGCCGTCCAATAAAATCAAGCCTCTGCCTTGACTGAGTACGAATTCAGTTTGCGATCGCGCCTCAACTCCGCAACTGGCAAATTCGTCGCTGATATATTCTAATAAGTCAAGATTAGCGATTTCAGCAAAGGTTTTCAGAGAGATAAAAATCGGTATTTTGTGTGCTTCAAATTCTGAGCGATCGCACTGAATAGCGATGTGTTTCAAAAAAGTAGTTTTACCGGAACCCGGTTTGCCGAGTACCATCAGTTTAGAGTGAGATTTCACCGCATCCAATCCTGGTACTCGTTTCTGGCATATTTTACCTAATCCCAAGCGGTTAAAGTTATCCGCATCTGGGTTGAACTCTCTGAGTAAATCGCTAATTTCTCCCGGCTGCCAACTGGTAATTTCCTCCAAAATGTTGACTTCAACGTAGAGCTTGCTGATATCAACGGGCTGTGCAATATCCAACAGTTGCATTTTGCTGTAAAGCTGTTGGATTTTGCTGTGGCATTTTTGCCGTATCTCTTCCACTACCGAATCAATATCCTGTTGGCAAAAATCTCTAACCCCCCCAACCCCCCCTTGGTAAGGGGGGGCTAAAGGAGGACGATCGACAATTTCTTCCCAATTCAACTGCAAAACCGTGCAGAAAGCCTTGAAAGCATTGGCTTTTATTGGTTCTCTTCCTCCTAAAAAGCGCCTCCAAGTGGGCAGCGAAAGACCATCGGCATAAGGGCCTGCCTCTGTCCAAGTTCGATCAGGCTCTAATGTTTTACTAGCTTCTACTAGCCATCTGGGGTCTTCTATAGTCGATCCCCTTTCTCTTCTAGCTTGCTTAATTTTTACTAATCCCTCTTCAGAGGCTTTGAGGGTAGTCATTATATAATTTACTTATCTCATTGTCAATGTCAGTTTTCGTTCAGTTTAGCGATCGCAAACTGAGTTTGTCAAGACCCCAGCAACAAAGAGAAAATGATCCTGACAACAACTGCACGGCATACGGGAAAAGTCAGGCATAAATCATGCAAACTTAATCGTTGAGAATGCCACTCTCTTTTTTAGGTAAAAAAGTACACATTAAATGATGACAAAGGATAGCACCATGAGACATAACATAGATGACATCCCGTCAGGCGGGATAGGTATAAAAATTATTGGCAAAATTGCCGATGAGCTAAGTTATACCCGCACTTCTTGCGGTCGGAACTGTCTGTTCATTGTAAAATTTTATTATCAGCAGCCTGGTCTAGTACCACTCCCACCCAGGATTCAAGATGGTTTTTTTAAGCGGGCGATCGATGTTTTAACCAGCTTTAATTTCTGGTTTCAAAAGCAACGATTTCCCCAATCCGAGCCAAGTTGTAACCAGCAAGTTCAAAAAATTAGCCTTCAAGTAAATACTGATATCAAGGCTGTTGCTCAAGTTTTATCGTGGGTTGAACAGTTAGATCCTCTACCTATTCCCCTATTCGTTTTGCATCAGTGTAAACTGGCTGTGATTGAAGGGTTTACGAATGCTGTTCGCCACGCTCACAAAAATCTGCCATTAGAAACTCCGATCGAGCTTGAAATAATGGTATTTAACGAACACCTAGAAGTAAAAATTTGGGATTGGGGAGAGCCTTTTGACATTCAAGCGAAGTTGAAAGAAGAATTGCCGGAAAAAATTCTGTATTAGTTGGAAGGATCTGGGATTTTCGCTTCACTAAAGCTGTTCTGTAATTACCAGCTTTAAATTGAGCCTAGGAAGAAACTTTTTTGTTATGACTACTGATACTACTCCCAAGATTCTCGTTGTGGATGATGACTCATCAATCCGCAATCTAGTTCATCGCTTTTTAAATCAGAAGTATCAAGTAGATTCGGCAGCAGATGGCGAGACGGCTTTAGAATTGTTTGAGAAATTCAAGCCACTGCTAGTAGTTCTCGATTGGAATTTGCCGGATACTACAGGCTATCACCTCTGCCAGGAAATGCAGCGCCGTACTAATGTTTTTGTGATTATGCTAAGCAGCCGCACAGACGAAGGTGATAAAATTAAAGTCCTGTCTGCAGGTGCTGATGACTATATCTGCAAACCCTTTGGTTTGGCGGAGTTGGCAATTCGTATAGAAGTTGTGTTGAGACGGATGAGGCCTGTCACTTCATCACGTATTGTATTCGATCAATTCGCGATCGATTCAGCGCGTCGGGAAGCAACACTCAACGATCGCATTATCAAGTTAACAGCCTTGGAATTTAAGATATTGTATTTTTTGGCAAGTCATTCCAATCAATCTTGGAGTCGCCAACAGCTAATCGAAAAAATCTGGGGGTGGAACTGCGACGACACAGGAGAAAAGCAAGTTGTTAGCGTGCATATCGGCCAGATTCGCAAGAAAATGATTCAAGTTGATGCTAATGCGTCGCAGTTTATTAAAACTATTCGGGGTTACGGTTACAGGTTCGATCCGCCGAATCGCACGGCAATGGCAATTTACTAAGCTCATCGGCATTAACCACCTTATTTGGTGAAAAACCTATTTTCCCACGTGCCGTGGGGCAGCCAGATGCCTCCTAGGGAACGAACGCGATCGGGTAACATGAAGTAAGCCCAAGCCGTGCCTAAAGGTTTGAGGTGTCGATCGAAGATTTCGATTTCCTGTCGCTGATATTCGTTTTGTGTCGGTTCCCGCAGCGGATGATAGTCTTCCAATCGGTCTAAATCGTCCAAAATAGCCGAGGAAGCGAAACAGAGGAGAAAACCGCAGACTGTGCCATCTCCGGCCATCATCGCAGGATAGCCGATCGGCAGCGCAAAAAGTTGACCGCGGGCGATCGCGGGGTAAGCATTCACAACTTTTCCTTCGCAGTAGCGGAGGTAGTTGCACTCCCCCGGTTTGAGAGTGCCGTAGACAAAGACTTTCATCGGGTAGGGCCTAACCGCTAGTTTTTGCTAACATAGATGGCTAAGCTAATAGTTTAAGTCTCGCGGGCGATCGCGACTGCAATCTTGATAAATTTCGTTGTTTACCTTTCTTATAATTCATGACTCTAGCAGTTAGTTTTATTGCTTTTGGACTTCGGCCTTTGTACTTGAGCTCTTTTTTGCCGTTCCTGCCCCTTGACAGCTTGTTTTCGACTCAAGGGATTATGGTGATGCTGCTGGCCGCCTATGCGGGGGCGATGTGGATGTTTCTCACCAGTGCTCCGAAGGTACACACGGTGATGGTATCGGATCTCGGACAAGCGAGGGAGTTCTATGAAGGTATGCTAAACCTGCCAGTAGCAGAAGTGCCGCTGCACTACTACTACAATTACGAGCAAACTTTGGGGACAACTGGTATTGATCCGCTGTATTTGTCGCCGAATGTCGGGAGGGCAACGAGCTCTCAAACAATGGGGAGTCCCGATGGTTTGTGGTATCAGTTGATGAAAAATACCCAACTACACATTATTAGCGGGGCGGGTGTAGGGGAAAAAAATCGCCCGCGTCACGTTTGTTTCGATCGCGAATGTTTGGATCAGCTATTGATGAGGGTACAAACTCGCGGCATTAGTTATAAAATTCGCCGGGAAAAGCCACTGAATTTTTTGGTCAAGGATTACGACGGCCGCGTCATTGAAATGGCTGAGGTTAGTAATTAAGTAGGTCGTTCTAATTAAAAGTAAAACGATCTCGCGCGCTACCCCCGGCTTCTTTTGTTGGGTAATATCATTCCGGCTGGGCCGGAATGATATTAGTCGCGAACAGGGCTCATCTCCAGAGAGATAGTCGCTCAATCAAAAAATGATAAGAATAGTTGAGATTTTTGAAATATCACTATATTTTGGCTAAACTACCTTGATTGGTTTCCGGAGATTTTTGTATATTCCCAGAATAATCAGTAACAGTCTTGTTAACTAAACCCTGGAGATAAGTAGAAATGACAGAAGTTGAAGCCATTGTGGAAAGTTTGTGGGAGCTGGATGATGATGTATTGGAAGCTCAGCTAGGCTGTCGCGTACAAGCCATAGGGGATGATGTTGCTGGACGTGGAGCCAAAGGGGTAGACCCAGCTTCCTTGGAATCTATTGATGTGAACGTTGCGGCTAGAGCAGCGATCGATCCAAGATTTTTAGATGCTGGTCGCCAGTTGTTCGATCGCGTCAACCCCTTAGTTTACCAACTTATGTGCAAACCCCTCGGAGACGATGCAGAGACTCAGAAGATTTTAGATGAAACCATAAATCAGAACTATACCAAAGCGGCTGGGATGTTGGCTCGGGTTTTAGCCAGTGGAGTTGGGTTAGCTCCTGCTGTTGCTACTCTCCTGGCAACTCTAATTATAAAAAAGATTGCAAAGACAGGTGCTAATGCAATTTGCGAGACTTGGGAGAAAAGTTTAGTAAAACCTGCCATCTGAGCTTTATACAAAGATGGGTAATACAGTCTTGGACGCACTCCGACCAAAGAAACCGGGTTTTTTACCAAATCTGCGCGCTGTAACGCATCTTCTCGCAAAAAACCCGGTTTCTGACCACCCGTGCGTCCAGGGTATCATAAAAACTCTGTGACGCGATCGCACTTTTGTACTCAGAGGTTTTGTCGGGCGATCGCACTTTTGTACCAAGAATTTTCAGAGGCGATCGCACTTATCTACGCATATTTGACGAATAGCTGCTACGCCGTTAAAAACTTTTATCTTTTCCAACTACTTTGGCACATCGTCGCATAGGTGGCGATCGCTTTTACTAACATTGGGGTTATTCTCAAGATAGTCACGCACGCGATCGCAACCTTTCGAGAGCAGTTCATCGAATTCTCCCAGCCGCCACAACTCAGTAGTACCATCCTCTCCAATCACAGCCAGCATACTGTTATCAGGGCTAAGGCTAAGACTTTTGATCTGTTTATCTGAGGAAAATTCCATCAATTTTTCGCCCTTCAAGTTCCACAAACCGATGGTGTTGCCTGAAGTAGTCAGGAGTAAGCTGCCATCATAGCTAATCTTGACAGAACCAAATTCATTTCCAGCTTGCCGTCCTGGGATCAAGTTAGTTAAGTTTCCCGAAAAGTCTAATAAATCAACATTGCTATAAGTTGCGCCTGCGTCTCCATTACTAACAAAATTAAGTAATAGTGGCTTGCCATTGGATTGAAAACTAACGCCTTGGAAGGTGTTAGTGAATATTTCTTGTTTCTTTTCTTCTAACTGGTTGCCCTTAGTATCCCATAATCGGACTAAAGTGTCGTCTAATGTTTGACTTTCGTTATCTGGATTGTTAGCACCGCCATCGCCTATAGTGGCAATTTTCTGACCATCCTGACTCCAACTGACACTCGTGACCTTCCCGGGATGTGCTTGGAATTTTTTTACAACCTTGCCCTGCAAATCCAACAAGCGCACCATACCCCCATCTCCTGTGGTAGCAATTGTCTGACCATTAGGGCTAAAACTAACACTTGTAGCTTTGGGAAGCCCTGTAAATTTCTTGATCTGGTTGCCTTGTAAGTCCAACAAGCGCACAACACCTTCTGAATCTGCGGTAGCAATTGTCCGGCCATCAGAGCTAAAACTAATACTTTCTACTCGGTTTTGAACCAGTTTAGGTTTAGATAAAGGCTGTTTCTCTAAATCCCACAAGCGGATATTGTTGTCATCCCCTAAAGTAGCTATTTGCTTACCATCAGGACTAAAAGTAGACATCTTCACTCTGCCTTGAGGCAATTTGAATTTGCTCTGAACCTTGGCATCTTCGTTCAAAAAGTTGACAGTACCATCAACTCCCGTCGCAGCTAATTTATTGCCATCTGGACTAAAACTGCCACCCCGACTAATTCTTCCTTCTACATTTTCTAGTTTGCCCGGTTCCGAAAAATTCCACAAGCTAGCGTTTTCTGACTCTTCTCCATAAAAAATCATCGCTTGCTTGGCATTGGGGCTAAAGCTGACTTTTATTAAGTTAGTACCAAAGGTGTTTTTAAATGCCGCTACCTCTTGGGAATTTTGGTTCGATAAATCCAGCACTTTAATGCGGTCTTTGTCTGTGTCTAATGTAGCTATTCGTAGTTCACCACTGGGCTTAAGACCAAGCCCAATTATGCTCGATGTTGGTAATTTGCCTCCCCTTATCTTTTTACCTTGCAAGTCCCATAAGCTTACAGAGTTGTCCTTTCCAGTGGTAGCAATTCTGTTGCCATCCGGACTAAACCTGATATATTCAATCGCTGGGATGCCGTCCCTCGCACCTTGGTGTGCTTTAAATTCAGTTAATTTTTTGCCTTTTAAGTCCCACAAGCGTAGTATTCCGTCTTGTGTTGCAGTAGCAATTTTACTACCATCTGGACTAACACTAATACCCCCAGGAAATAGACCTTCTTGCCCTTGTAGCTCGGCTATTGGTTTGCCATATTTGTTCCACAACCGAACTTTATTATTTTCTGATGTAATAACAAGTAACTGGCGCTTCCTAGTAAAAAACATCCTGAATACGATACCTGGAGGTGCTTCCCAGCGATCGCGTTCTTTTGCGCCATAGAACATATTTCGCAGGGTTTGTCCCACTTGACTGTGTAGGTCATTATCAGGTAAAAATATCTGCTTAATATTTTTACTACTACGGAGGCTATCGACCAAAGCATTTAACTGTTCATTGATGCGAAAATTTGCTTCAGCAGATGCTCTAGAGGCACTAACTTGACCTATTTGGGCATTGCGCTGTCCAATCAAAGCGGCAATGGTTAACGCACTCAATCCCAGCATGACTGCGATCGCAATGCGCCACCGCCAACTACTATTCTGGCGTTTTTGCAAAACACTTTCCTGCACAAACTCAGCTTCTACGTGGTTCAACCAGTTGTCATCGGATTTGAGTTCTTTATCCAATACGTCGAGATAAGGATTCGCATTCCACAAAAACTGTACGGGTTTCTCTCTCGATTGCGCTTGCTGATTTTGAGCGCGGCGTAATAGTCGAGCAAACTGAGCAGGAATTTTATTCACTAAGTTTTCGATAGTCAAGAGTCGTCCATCTAACCAATCCAAAACAGGATCAGCCCTGTCTAGAATCCCTTTTGGCTGTTCTTTGTCCTTATTTTTAAGGCTATTCCACTCCCTCGCTGCGGGAGTTAGCCGTCGTTGCAGCAGTAAGCTTTCTTGTTCCTCCTGTTTCCACTTCAGCAACCTTTCCCATCCCCGCACCAAAGCATCATGGGCGGGTTCCACGTAGGGATTTCCCTCTGCATCTTGCCCTTTCACTAACAACCTGGCTGTGCTAAAACGCTCCATTACTTCCTTAACTAAACTATTTTTTTCTGGGGGATATTCCAATTCCGATAACTGGACTTGTCTACGCGCTAATTCACCCCCACCCAACGCAACCATTCGTAACATCACATGACGGATAACTCTTTGATAAGCTGGATTTTCTTGAACTAACGCCTGATATTCCTCATCTGCTCTTTGAGTCAGCGATAGGATTACTCCTCCCAAAGCTTGATAATCTGCTTGAGTCAGCGCCCGGTCAATGGTGAGCCCTCCGTTTTCTGCATCCCGTTGTCGCTTTAAATACTTGAGATAAAGTTCGCTCAGGGCAAAGGAAAGCAGAGGCAATGCTCCCGGCATATCCGCCACTTCATTAATTAATTGTTCTACTAAATCGTGGGGGTGAAAATACATTACCCGTGCTTCAGCGGGTTTCTCAATTGCTTGGCGTAGTTCGGCTCGTGTCATCGCTGGTACAATAAATCGTCCGTTGAGCCAACGCTTTTTAAGCTCAGTGTCAGTGTTTCCTACTTCTTTTTTAAGGACTGTGGGGAAAAACTTTAAGCCAGCATCTCTGACTTGGGGTTCAAAGTCAGAACGTAGGCTTAACACTACCCGTAATTTATCCCGATGGGCGTTAATTGCTTGAAGTATCTGTTGGAAAAATTCCTTGCGCTCATCCTCATCTTGACAGAGTGTAATAATTTCTTCGCTTTGGTCAACAAACAGTAATAACTTAAAATTGGGGAATTTTTTAGCCCAAACATCAATGCTCATTACCAGGTTATGCTGTGGATTTTGTGGCTCTACCTCTGGTAATTGAATTTGTTTCAAAGCATTATTTAAAGCTTGCAAGGGAGTCTTACCAGGACGGATGGGTGGCATAAAATACCATTTTTCAGTTTTTTCTTTCCGTAGTTCGGGAATTAATCCTGCCTTCACCAAACTAGATTTACCCGCACCAGAAGCACCCAAAACCACTGTTAGGGGATTAGTTTTGACAAAATTTTGTAGCTTTTCGATTAGTTCGCTTCTACCGAAAAACAGTTTGTGGTGTTCCTCTTGAAAGGGTGACAAGCCGCGATAGGGATTTTTGGAAACATCCAATGGTGGTGCGGGTGGTAGATTCAGGGCGTGTCCTGGTGTCAGGAAAATATACTCGCCTTTATCGTGTTTTTTGAGGGGATGAATCCCTGGCGTCTGGCGGATGGCACGTGCTTCTGTGGCAATTTCAACCCGATCGCGCAAATACACATAGAGATCGGTTGCCGTAATTACACCATCCCCGGCTGGCTTACCGGGTTCGGCGGGTGGAAAAGCATCGGCTTTACCCTCAAGTGCTTCTATCAACGCAGAGGCAAACGGTGAATGGCTTCCAATTTGTCCGCGATCGTCTTTCAGGTTAAAAGCATCCAGTGCAGTTTGGTCATGGGAAGCCGAAGTAAGAACTTGCCATGCGGGGTCTTGAATGAAGCGATCGTAGCGTTCTTTGTGGATCGTACCCTGTTCCATCGGAATCGCTTTGCGCGTACTCGACCAGCGAAAAGCACCCGCAAAGCAACAGTCGAGAATTCCCAAGAAATGGCGGCAGGGAAGCTGAAGTAGGGCTTGATTTACGTCTGACATCCGCAGGTAAGTGCTAGCCTTGCCAAACTTAGCGTTTTGAGGAATCAGATAGCCTTCGGGGCCATCCTCGCCGTTGAGGGCAATCCCATGTCCCGCAAAGTAGAAGAGGAAGCGATCGCCCTTTTGAATTTGTTGCGGCAATTCTATCTCTAATACCTGCCGAAGTTTGCTGAGGGTAGCTTCGCCATCCCGAAGCAGAGTAACGGTGTAATCATGCTCGGTTTCGAGAATGTGGGCAATTTCTGTGGCGTCATTGACAGCAGTTTGGAGTGAAGAAATACCGTTGATGTAGTCGTTAATTCCAATAACTAAAGCATAGCTGTGTGTGAATTCTGACATATAACGCATCCAAAAGATTTGTAAGAGTTTGTAGGGGTAGGGACACGGCAATGCCGTGTCCCTACGGGGAGCGAAATAAAACATCTATCGCACGATCGATATTTGAATCTCCTTTGTTGTCCACTCTTGACTCGGATCGAATATCGGTACTGCTGGTCTCGATCGAAACGGAGGTTCGTCAACATCCGCACCCACCGCAGCCAGAAGTTTCCCAAGCGGACTCTCGTCACGATAGAGTCCGGCCTTTGATGCAATTTCTTCATCAAGTGAGGGTAACTCCAGCCAACGAAAATCGTTCTTCCCGATCGTCGCAAAAACTTTCAGCGTTTCCCTAGCTTGGTTGTATCTCTCGGTTTTGGGTAGCTCAAAGTTCAGTGCCTCCAAAATTACGTCATTGGGATTGAGTGGATAAAAAGAGCTTTCTTGATTTCGGATCTTCAGGCGAGAAACTTCCCAATTTGCTTGCAGATTCAGCACTGTAATGTTTAAAACTTGAGACGAAATATTTTTGATTCGCAAAAATGTAGATTCACCCGATTTCACAACTAAATTAGTTGGATCGGTAAATGACTGCGGTTTTTTAGGCATCCCTGGTCGCCAGTTTGGTTGTGTGAGTAATTCCACTTCTAGCTGATTAGTCAACTCAGAAAATTGATTGCTCAACTCCTGAATTGCCTGATATTTTGCCAAATGTACCAGACGCTGTACTACCTGTTGCGGAGCCTCAGAATGCTCAATCTTCAGGGCAGGTAGCAGGTTTTTAATGGGCGTGCCAACGCAAATCTCATACTCACCGAGTGGATTAACCGCAACTAGATAATCTTCCTTTTGTTGTGCATCCGCCAGTTTCAACCAGCCATTTCCTGCCAGTGCTTCCTCGACTGCTGAGAGTGCATTATCTTGCTTGTCCGCAATTGCTTGAGGCAGTTCATTGTCTTTCTCACCAACCTCTTTTTTGAAAAGGCGTACTCCCCGTACCAAATCGACAGGGGCTGATAGCATCACTGCTTGAGAACCTTGGTCAATCTTGTCCTGACGTAGCACTTCAATTACATCTGCCCAGGCATCAGAAGCACCAACTTTGGCAATTTCAACGATCGCCAATTGCTTATTTTTCTGGGTAAAATCTGTCGTGCCAAACGCATAGATTGCGAAACGATAACCTGGACTGAGACCGTTTGCCATCCCCGCATTCAGCCGAACGTGCTTGACGACTTTCTTCGGTTCTGAGTCTGCCTCTGTTACCTCTGCCTCAATTACCTCAAGCACGTTGACGGCATATTGTAAAGATCCGCGCTCAACTCCGAAGACAAAGCGATCGCTCTCGCCCACGAGCATTGGCATCTGAGGAAACTTGCTTTGAATTTTCGCACTGACGCGATCGTGCAATGTTTTGTACGTCAATCCTGAAGGGCTACTGGTTAACGTATCGATCATCCAGTACGTCAGCGCCCCATGTCGATCCTTACCACTCACCGCATACTCGTAAGCATACTCGCTAGGACGACAGGCAGCTAGCAATACATAATCTCTAGGTTGAGGAAGCCACTGCCCGGGGGTAATACTTGCAGGAATTCCATCAGTCAGAGCCTGCCAGTTTTCGATCAGCTCTTGTCGCTGGGCAACCAAGCTTTCGGAGTCTCGCGGTGCTGTATCGGTTTCTCCGGGGCCTCGAATTGCAACATCGTCGCCTCTAGTTGCTTCTCCAGAGTGGCAGCTATCCAAGACAAGGGTGACAATCAACCCTTTGTCTGTCATCCGCTTCAACAGCATCGCCAATTCCACATCAAGTAGGTAACGACCTCCAGCCCCAATATCTGATGGCACAATACCTTCATCATATTGGTCATTCCCCTTCAATTCTGGATAAATAGTTGTCGTCCGTCCTCCATGTCCAGAATAGTGAATGTAAACCTGCTCTCCCGGCTGAGCTATTTCTGTAATGGCATGAAACTTTGCCACAATATTTTCATAAGTTGGTTCCGGGTCTTTGGTTGCGATCATTTCAGCGACTTCAGGATTGGGAGAAGTCAGCCTGAAAATCCGTTCGGATGGAATTTTAACCGTCTTTAAAAAGTAGTCTGCTACAAGATTGATGTCACGAACGCATCCTTTAAGATCCTTGTACAACTGATTCGGCTTATAGCAATCGATGCCAATTAATAAGGCATAAATATTCGATTTTTTCTCAGATAAACTTACCATTTCTCTTCATTACTCCGTGTGTCTTTATAATTTAAATAGTTGCCGAGCTACAGAGTTATAGAGCCGCAATTTCAAGCTTTTCAGAAAACTCTGCCCATTCAGCAACGTATCCTTCTGTTCAAAGTTGGGTTCATTCAATAGCGAACAGTTCAAGCCATTAGCTCGCGGGTTTTTGATCCGACAATGCCGTCTGGCTTCAACCCCTTCTTCTGCTGAAATTCCTTGACGGCTTTATCTGTTGCTGGCCCAAATTCACCATCAGCCCCAACTACAATCCCAGCCTTTTTCAAACCCTCCTGAAGCTTGAGTACATCCGAACCTTCCATTCGGGGCATCGCCAAGCGCAAGGTTCTGGGTTTGCCATCCCACGGCGCTTTAGAAAACCCTGGAGCAGGAGAACGATTAAGGGCATTCTCGGTTTGAGGACCAAAACCGCCATCCTCGCTAATCTTTGCATTAGGATTGTTCTGATTCCAAAGCTGCTGAAATGCGAGTATTGATTTGCTGCGAAGATCGATCGTGCCGCCACCTTGGTAATCGAAGTGAGGTGGATCGCCCGGTAATGGATTCCAGCCATACCGCATTAAATAAACTTCCCAGCCTGTTGCATCTTCAATGTCGATCGCTAACCCAGTTTGGTGGTTGCTGGCTCCCGGTGGAGCTACAGGATTAGAGTTGTTGAAGCGATCGTTGTATAGCAGCATTTGCTGAGCGATCGTGCGGTAGGCAGAGTTCACCTGCATAGTTTGACCTCGATCTTGAATCGCTCTCTGGAGTGCCTGTTTTGCAGGGGCTTGTACATAGGGAAAGGCTGCCTCCAGCAAGTCTACATTGAGGTCATCAAAACTCACAAAGGCATCTGGCACAATTAGTTGGAGTTGATATATCAACTGCTGAGATAAGCCATTGACCACCGCAGTCGAAGACATGGGTGCATCTTTGAGCAATCCGGGAAAACTGCCTTTAATTCCCAACATATCCCGTTCGACAAATTCTTCACAAGCCTCGACAATTACAGGTTGATTAAAGAGAAGATCGCTTGAGTCAGTCATGGTTTTTTCCTATGAGTTTGAATTTGGTTACACAATCGATGTTATAGTCCCAATTCTTTTCGTGTTTGGGCACCTACAACACCATCCGCCATTAGCCCTTTCTGCTGCTGAAACTGCCGCACTGCCTTGTCAGTATCATTGCCAAAGAATCCATCAGGTTCGAGATTAATTCCTGCTGTTTTCAAAGCTTCTTGCACTTGACGAACATCCTCACCTTGCATGAGAGGATCGGTGAGTTTCAAAGTGCGAGGTGCTTCTGAGATTGTTTCACCTGTTACTTCTTCGCCTGTTCCTTCATAGGTTAAGAATGACTGCCAGGGTTTTCCCAAAAACAGTGCTCGTTCAGCCAATCGTCGGCGTGTCAGCCCTAGCCAGGGTTCACCATTTACCTTATTCCAGCGAGGAAACTGATTAGCTGCTCCTTGATAATTTCCCTCGTTCAAAAGCCTCAGAAGAGTTGAATCTCCAAAACCTCCTGGCCCCACGTTGAAGCAGAAACAAACCAGTGCAGAAAACTGATTGTCATTGAGCTGAACTTCAACGGCATCCTCAACAAAGGATTCAAATTTTTCTAAATCTTTGCTCAGCAATTCTTCTGCTTGCGTTTGGCTAATCGTCAGTCCTGGAAAAACATCGTTGCCAGTGTGTCCATAACCAATTGTCCAAACTCCACCGCCGTCATCATAAGCAGTTAGCTTACATCCTTCAAACGTAGTTAGAAGCTTAAAGCCTTCTCCATTGATTGGCTTTGAACCTCTGCGTTCTGCCACATCAGGCGGTTGTTTTTCTGGAGGATTAATGTTGTATGTTTTAGCCACGCTGAACTTTAAAGCATCAATTAATGCTTTTACTTGCCCATTTGTCTCGGTGACTTTAACGGCTAGGTCGTCTTTTATTTCGTACACGCGACCATCGCCGAAGATTTCAAGCGTTCTTCTTGGCATTTGAGTTTTTCCTTCTTAAAACGTAGATTCGAGCGAAACACCCATCCTGAAGATCCAGATCGCCAAACTTTTGCCTGCCTCTGACAACGTGTGAAAAGAGTTTATCAATTCATACTTGTTATCCAAAGTCTTTGTTCGACCAGTGATTTCACTAATTACGTCTGTCCCAAAGTAAATTCCGGGATTTTCTCCAGCCGTTACAAAAATTTATTTTTGCCGATCGAGAGCGGTGTGCTGCTTGTTCTATTTAACGATCGCGATCGCCCAATTCCACCACTATCAAATTACACTTATGAGTCTTGGATGTAAGCTGTCACGCATTTAAATTGCATATTTAGGGCGGGCGAGACGCCCAACCCCTACTCCCCACAAGACTTAGATTGTTTGTTGACATTTTATTTAAATGCTGAACAGCTTATCAACTAACCAACGACCATAGTTGACACCCACATTCCGCACCAGCAACGGGTAGCGTACAGTACCCCGTGCGGATAGAAGTGAATCAGGAGAGACAATAGTTAGTAATAATATTCAATAATTTATATCAGTAAGCATAACGCTGTTGGAAATGGGGCCCGAAACAGCTCTTGATTCCACTCCCCGCCAACGGTTTTGACCCAATGAGTTAGAAGAGTAGGTTTGCGACTGTGGGAGTGGGGGCGTCAGCTTACTCGTGACGATGCGAGAAAGGCTTTAGTTTTGTGGAATTTAGCAGCAGGGCGGACAGTCACAGCCACCGCCCCTGCGGAAACCGGGTTTTGGTTGATTAATTAATCTTAGATTCAACGCTAGATTTTTCAGATGCCGCAGCTTCCTTTATCTCTGAAATCCCTTTCCGGCTGAAGATTTGGAAGTAGAGAGAAACAAAAAACTCTTTGACGGGAAAAATGATAAAAGTCAAAGGATTAATTGTCACGATGATATTGCGGGCATCAGCTTTAGCTTGTTTGACAACTTGCTGCGCTACCCAATCTGGAGACATAATGCCGATCGGGTTTAAGTTGCTTTTAAACGGCCCTAAAATCAGTTTGCGAACGATGCAGGGTGCATCTAGCCGGCGCAGGGTGACTAAATCTCCGAGGGCGCGCTTGCTGAGTTCGTACAGGGGACTGACAGCGGGAATTACTTCTGCTTCGGAAGTGTTGATCCAGACTTCTTTGCAAGCGATGTTTTCGTTAGTGCGGACTGTTAAGAAAAAGAGTTCCATCAGCCGCCACGCGGAAAAAGTGTTAATTTCGTAGGAGTTGGCGATCGCCTCTCCTGTTCTTTCTCCCTGTACGTTAATCCCGTGATTGATGACGAGAATATCGATTTTTTCTAACAATAGGGCTAAGTCTGCCTCTTGGCCAGCTTGCCAAGTTACGGTTTTTACAGGTAAACTTTCGCCGTCTAGATTCAAAGTAATTTCCTCATTTCCCGATGAGAGGGCGATCACTTTTGCACCAGCTTTGTGCAGGTGTTTGAGTAGCAAACGCCCTAAAGTTCCCGATGCACCGGTGACGGCTACAGTTTTGCCTTTGAGAGAAAGTGCTGTACCCATAAGTTTATCTATTAAGGTGAAAGTACCGCAATAGTAAGCATTTTGATTGTCGAAGTGATGTCGCCAGTGATAAGGTTTATTAACTAACCACTTGCCAGGGGGAGTAAGGAAGTCTCCCGGTTGGTGGGTGATGTCGGTTAATTCGTCTGCACCTTTGATGCCGCATCCGCGGGCGATCGCGCTCAACAAAAAGCCTAAAGTATAAATACAACCGGCTGCTGCACCCCAGTGATATTCCGGCAGCCCAAAATAAGCTACAACCCACAGCAACAAGCCTAAAACCATCATCGCCGCACCTTCGGGCACGTCGTGACGCCAGTGTGCTTGCTTGTAAATTGTCTCGCTGACGGGGGTCAAATTCGGGCGGAAAACGCGGTGATGCCAAGTGTGCAGCTTTTGCAGCGGTGCCCAATAATGGGACACGACGTGATAAAAGTCTCGTATTATTTCTGCCCAGCAGACAGAAGCTATTGCCACAGCGCCGACTATCCAGTAATTTACCATGCTCACATTAGTTTGAAATTTGAGATATTAGAGATTGTCTGTTTTGAAAGATAACTCAAAATGGCTTTTATTGCTAGTCTGGCAGTTGACTCAGGCGTTTTAAAATCAGCAAAACGCGGTACAATTCATTGCCGGGATTGGAAATAACAAATTCAGCCGATCGCGCATACTGGGGAGTTTCGCCTCTAACTAACTTGACAAAATTGAAGTTAGCACCTGTGGAAATCATTCCAAAAGTAGGAGTTTCTGGGTTCGGATATGCCAGCATATATGTCAGGAGTTGTGCGAGTGCTTCGTCTGTTGAAAACGAAAGTTGTTTGGATTCAATTACTGTCACCCACAAGTTTGCTTTCATAATTAGGATATCTATTCTGCCTTCGATGATTCTGCCTTCGTCTTCCTCTTGAATGGATATCGACTTTTCGGCTTTGACTTGAAAAGGAGACTCATACAGACCGGCAACAAACAAAATGGGGCTGATGATTGTTAGCTTGACTGCATTTTCCAATACAGGCGGGTTGTCTACCAAGTTGAAGTATATGTCTTGGACGCGATCGAGCAATTGTTTTTCTGAGTCTGTTACTTCGGGTAAGTTTTCTTGCCATTCTCGGAAAAATTCGCTGTTGCGAACTCGCTGCAAGCCGAAGTTATCGATTAGATAGCGGAGGTTGATATCTCTTAATTGTAGTTTTTGCATGATGATTAATAAAGGGGTTTATGGTTATTAATAAGTTTAGCATAATTGAATTTTTAACCGCAGATGAACGCAAATGAACGCCGATGAAATTCTGAGTAAGTTAATTTGGCCCAGATGTCTGTTCATTGGGATTTGCGAGCACAAGTCGCTGTAAATTATTTTATTTTGGGGCCAATATACCCAATGATTATCTTTCCGGGCCCTAATTCTGTGCAGAAATGGAGTCGCCAAACTTTGTATGTCATGCGGACGTGTAAACTGAAAATACGCTTTTTCCCGTCAAGACACTGAATATTTAGTTGCTCTCTAAACTCCTTAAGCCTTGACTCACTCTCTGGAGATGCCTTACTAGGAAGGTTATCCAAATTTAGCGCTCCGTCTGTCCAATTTTTGGATAATTCATCAAGCTCAAATAACTTTCTGACAACTTGTCGTAACATTTTCGGATCGACAAGGCTTTCTATCTGTTGGCGGACGCGATCGCAAAATTCCAGGCTGGAGAATAACTCAGCTCGACGGTTCCAAAGCTCCAAACCGTCAGCCACTCCTGTTTGCTGACGTTTCTGAATCCAATTAGCGTGTTCGAGAACGTGGTTTTTCTGACTAGCATGAAGAACCTCTACACTTTCTTTTATTAGCTCTCCATTCTCATCAATTTGTATCAAATCTAAGTTGATGCGACTAGCATTCCACAGCAATTCTGAATGCAGACTAATGACTAATGTTTCAAGGTAGTAAGCAACTTTAAAGCTTTCGGATTGAATACCCTGTAAACTCAACTCACAACCAGGGTCTTCAACTTTTATTTTAATCTCTATATCTGGAATATCAACGGATAAAGGGGTCTTAGTTGCAAGCGTTCTCAAAAAAGTCCGCTCGTCTTTATTAACTTCAGGATCGTTACGCCAACGAGAAAGAGGATAGCTTTCAGCAAGAATCATAGCATGAAAATCTGCTTGAATGCGAATTCCCTTCAGCCCACAGCCTTTAGCTGCAACCATCGTCCTAATCAATTCTGCCATCCATTGTCGTGCCGTAGAAATATCAGGAGCAAGAGTTCGTGCAGACAGTTCATTAAACACCATCTCCAAATCCATCGCTTATTCTCCTTCCACCGCAGGTTCCAACAAAATCTCCAAGCTGTTGTCCCACTCATCAAAAAAACCATCCGGCCATCGATCAATTCGTCCGTTGCGATCGATTTTTGGCGATATTACCTCAGTCACAGCTTGTCCTTCTTTATTTTGACGCTGGAAGTAATGCAACCGAACATCTTTCGGGTCAATTTTGCCCCCGTGAACCGCAAGGCGAATCCCGTTTAAAACATGATCGCTGTGAGTTTCTATCACAACTTGAACGCCACCGCTAGCCGCCAAAGCTAATAATTGACCCATTTTAACTTGTCCTTTCGGATGGAGATGCGCTTCAGGATTTTCAATTAAAATGATTGTACCAGGTGTTGATGCAAGTGCCGCTACAATAATCGGTAAAGTGTAGCTAATTCCAAATCCCACATTAGTTGCCCGGTAAGGATTGCTATCTCCATAGGAATATTGAAAACTCATCAAATCGACATCTGATTTGGCATCAATTTTGAGTCGCGTACCCGGACTCACTTCTCCCATCCACGCCTCAACTTGGTCGATTAAATCCATTGATTTTACTAAAGGTGCACCAGGTTGAGTCTTGGATTTTTTTACATTGGGATGGCTGAGACTACTATTAGGAATAGTCTCTCCCCCTTTAACAGAAAGGAAATGTGCAGTATATTCACCTTTGATACCGAGTTGACCGAGCTGTCGTACTTGGTAATCTGACATTTCATTAAATGGGCGCGGCCCAATCCGTTCTGCCTGAAGATAGTGAAACTTATTGCCAAAAAGATTTGATTTATACAATTCTGAGCTAACTGGTTCCGAGTCAATTTTCAACACGTCTACCTCTTTGTCATATTTGAAACGCCATCTCCCCTCGCTGTTGTTTTCCCAAACAATATTAAAACCAATAAAGTCTTCTTTTGCTCCCTCAAAAAGTGCATCCTGAGCAGTACCAATATTCACGAAATCCCCATTAAGCGCCAACCCTTTTTCTGGCAATAAGCCCTGTTGGTAAGATTGGCGCAGCAGCAAGAGCGATTGCATGACAGAAGATTTACCCGTGCTGTTTAAACCAGAAAATAAAGTGAGTTTTTTGAATTCCAATAACTGATTTGCAAAAGGTTTAAAGTTGACCAAGTGCAGCGAAGTAATCATGCCAGAACCTCCTGAATTATTTTTTCAATTATCCTAAATCTGTACTCGATTTTTTCCGTAGCCTGAGAGATAGAAGTCAGAAAATCTCGATCGCTATCTACATACTTTCTAAATTTTTCAATCAATTGCTCCTTGTGCTGCTTTAAGATATCAATTTGCTCGTCGCTAAGTAAACTGAGATTAACTGACCAAACTTCAAACAATGCTTTATTAATTGGAAAGATTCTTTTCTGGTTTTGAGATACTTTACGGAAGGCATTTTCTTCAAAGATTTCCCAGGCTGCAACCATAGCTTTTTTAAAATTCTTTTCAATGGCTTGTAATTCTGCTTCAGACATATTATTAACTTTATATAATGCTTTACTCAAAAATAAATTCCTTTTTTCACCTTGATAATCTTTATAAGATGTAAGCGTAAATGCTAAAAAACCGAGTATAAATTCCCGATCGTCCATCCGCATTTTACGCAAATTACTCAATTTGGTAACTTGCTGAAATTCATGAGATGTAGCAAGTTTAGCTAAAAACTTTGTTGCCTTACCTGGGTTTAGAGCATGGCGGAGCTCTTGGGGAGTCATGGGTAATCCCCCTGTATTGATGCGTTTAAAAATATTATATTTAACTTCAGGAGGCGTACCTTTTTCAATCAAATAAACTGTAACTTGAGTTTCTTGAATACGACGCTGGTATCTGCGTTCAATTTCATCATAAGTTTTACCTTCAAAATTGGTTAAGTATTCTAGTCCGCATAATCTAAGTGTTTTATCGTTCATAAATTGCTTTAGAGCAGAGAGCCGCTGCAATCCATCTACAACTAACCAATTATCTTCATCAGTTGCATCTATATAAAAAGCGGGTAATGGAATACGAATCAGGATCGACTCAATCAGTCTACTTTTAGCGTCATCTTTCCAGATGTTTGCATAGCGCTGAAAGTCGGGTGCTAAATCAAGAGCTTCCTCGTCGATTCTTCTTAGAAGTTGCTCGATAGTTGGTTCTCTGGTGAAAATATTAATTTCATCAGGATCGTATATCAATTTGTCTTTTTCATATGGTTCATCACCGTTATCTTCTTCTTGACTCAAATTTAAGTCATCAATTGAATCTTGGTTGGATAGTTGCTGTTCTAGTTCGGGCTGACTTACCATAGGGAATACTCCTTTGTGTTAACTTTTATTACAATCCGTCTTGTCCTAATAAAACTTGAATGATTATCCGCTCCTAACAGAAAGGAACATTTGAAAATATTATCGCACAAATCTCCTCTTGTAGAGACGCCACGAACCGCATCTCTACAAATAATCTCCTTACAATCGGCAAGTTTGCCGCGCCCTTTCATCCTCCGGTTCTTGCCACCCAAAAGCAAAATGACTTACCGCATTAATTTGCGGAGTCGCCGAGCGAATTGCCGCCATTTGAATCTCCAAAGACGGCCGATTTTTCAGAGGTTTTCCCCAATCTCCAGCAATGGCAGGAATGATTTTTGCTCCCGGAGGCGCTAAACTTACTGTCCGCTGCACTTGTGGGACAATGCAGCTTACATCCCCGCAATTTCCGTAAGACATGGCGTGGAATTCTACAGCAGCCGGAAAGCTGTCCCAAGGCTGCAATCTCGAATCATATCCCCCTTGATTTATCGCTTGATTTGCAGTGGGAAAAAACACCGCTCCTACAGGAATTCCCATCCTTTGAGCTGGCTGAATAGCTAGTCCAAAAAAATCTAAAATCCCTTGGACGGCGTGAGCAACGCTTAGTTTCCACAGGTCTTTTTGCAGAATGCCGGTATCGGGAAGCCGCAGTGTCGGTGTCGGTTTTGGTGTCGGAGTTGTAGGGTTTGGCTTGTTAGCGGCGGGAGTTGTTGAGGCCGATCTTGATGTGGCATTCTCCCTTTTAGAAGGTGGAGTTGCTACTGACATCACCTGCGGAATTCGACCCTGCCAAAGAGGTTCTCGCTCAGTTGGATACTGTTTGACTACTGCTTGAACGTCATTAGGATTGATAAATCCCTTAGTCAAATATCGCTGAATTAAATCTCGCCCTTGCTGATTGCTAGCCCGCTGCAAAAGAACTTGCTGCGATGCTGGGCCGTAAATCCACAAGTCTTGAACTTTGGTAGCAACTGAAGCGGGTCCGATGCCCCGTAGATAGCGAATGTAGTCGAACAACATTCCTTGGGGCTTGCGCTTGACTATTTGATTTACTAACAAAGTATAGTCTTGCCGTGCTTGTGGGTTGTACGGATCGATAAAGGCTTGATTGCCCGGAACTTCTCCGAAGTCCTCGTTAATTGCTGCGTATTCGCTTACTGTTAAACTTGTCTGATTTTTACCGTTGATAGCGAGGGTTTGCTGTCTGTCTGAACGCTGAGCATAGCTATAGCCAAAGTTCATGGTAAATAACCAGGCGTATACTTTTAAACCTCGCTGTTTACCTTTGGCGATCGCCTTTTCTAACAAATCGTATTTCTCGTAACCGCGATTTCTCACAACAGAAGGCCAAACCGTAGGATTGTCGGCTGCTGGGAGCAGCACTTGACCATCGTAAAACACTTCGACATAGACTTGGTTATAGCCTTTATTCACAACTTTGTCTAATACTCGATCGAGTTCTCCGGGTCTGACATCGCAGGGATACAAACGCAGCCAAACTGCTTGGGTTTCGGGCCAAGTTTTTTTACGGCATTCTGCTATTTCCCGCGCGTGTTTGTTCAAAACAGCAAAATATGCTTGCTGAGATTCCCGTTTTCCCGACAGCGCGGCGCGACGCAAGTCTTCTTTTTGATTGACTTGTTCTGGGGATAATTGGCAATAGGCTGATGTTTGGGCAAAAGCTGGTTGATTTCCGATAAACGGCCACACAAGTTGGCTGATGAAGCTACTGGTTAAAACAGCAGTTACCGCACTTAAAAAGCGTCGCTGGTGTTGAAAATTCGCGATGCGAGTTGGTGCAATTTTCATGGGAGAATTGAATGGGGTTTTCTGGTTTAAATTGGGTGGCGATCGCATTTTTGCGATCGCGCTCAACAAGCAGCTACAAATTTTCTACTTTTTTCCGTTGACTTAGTTATGGCACAAGTCGATCGCACAATGCAAATTCTATCTGGCGGCTATTTAAATTCAATAAGGGCGATCGGGTAAGATAAGACTCGGCGATTAAACCGTTTTGCAGTATTTTTTCACTAAATTCTGCTGAAAAAAGCGCCTGGTATAGTGGGCGCTAAAAGCAGTTGATATTTCTACTAAAAATTGTTAACACTCAAATATCAAGGATGAAAGATGAATTAGTGAAATTTATCCTTGATCCTAAATTTTGAGATTAAGCTCCTCTGTTAAGAGCAGCTTCAATCTGCTGAAATTCTGACTCAAGACGCTTTTTCAGTTTTTCAGGAACGGGACGGTTTGGATAGGAACTGTAATGTCCTGCCAAAGAGTTTAATGCCGTCCGCATTGTCGTGAAAGATGCCAGCTTGGTAAGAGCGGGATCGCGGCGATATTCAGCAAAAAAATCGTTGATACTTGTGCGAGCCTCGGCTTGAGCGGCTGCTTTTTCCGGCGTGCCCTCTGGCAAAGTGAGCGCTGTTCTCAAGCTCTTCACTAATGCTAATGTGTCTTGACCATAATCTCCACTCAGAGTGGCGGGAACATTGGTACAGCCCGCTACGCCGATGACAACAACTAATACCAGGGCTAACAGACGGGAAATGTAATGCTTCATAAGGTTTAAAAAAATGGAAGCGAAAGCGGCAATCAAAATTAACCTTTATCCTATCTCGAATGGAGCTATTGACACTCCCCAACCTAAAGGATGGGGATTCTTAATTCAGCGACTGACCTTTAAGTGTTGCGTCCTTACGGCAATACTCAAACCTTTTAACCGTAGAAATCCTACCAATTAACGAGTCTGATTCGCAGTCACCCCAGAGGGTTTATCTCCAAAAGCGTACTAGGATATTAACCTAGAGTTTGGGTATGCCCTACCCTACTTAACAAAAGTAAATTGTTTATTTTTCTGGTTGTGAGACTGTATTAAGCCTCTAGCTGTTTTAAGAGTTTTCGCCGCTCTTTGTCCCCCGGTTAACGCCTAAAAGTGTGTCTGAGTCCCTGTTTCACGATGGCGAAGGAGTTTAACCTTGACTATTCAAGTATACCACAAATACTAGGAATTCCCTGATTTTTAGGAAGGGATTTAAGAAATTAAAGCCGTCCTAAAAGCATGGGGTTTTAAACCCATATCTCTGATAATGCCAATTTTTCAAAATCTTTGCATCGCTACCATGAAACATAAAATTTGTCAATCTAAAATCTAAAATCTAAAATCTAAAATCGATTGATTTGTCCCGCAACGACGGAGAGAATTTGGGTTTGTCGCAGCCACTGAGCATCAAAAGCGCCTAGGTGAGTTGTAGTAATCAGAGTTTGAAATCGTTCTTGAATTGTTTCTAAAAGCTGATTTTGGCGGCTCAGATCGAGTTCTGCAAGTACGTCGTCGAGCAACAGTAAAGGCGCTTCGCCGACGACTTCTTCAATAAGCTGCAGTTCGGCTAATTTTAATGCTAATACCAGAGTTCGCTGCTGACCTTGGGATGCGTATTGACGAGCTGGGGTATTGTTAATTGTAAATGTAATGTCGTCGCGGTGGGGGCCGACTAAAGTGGTTCCTTGAAACTGTTCTGCGATCGCCCTTTTTTGAATTTTCTCTAAAAATGCTTGCCGCACTCCTTCGAGATTATCTTTAGCGATAAATTCTGAACTTACTTCAATATTAGCATCGTATTTCACATCTAAAACTTCTGCTGAACCGCTAATTGAACCGTGCCAATTTCGAGCTAAAGGCATCAAACGCTCCAAAATTCGATCGCGCCTGCGGATGACGCGAGCGCCCGCTGTCGCCAACTGCGCGTCCCACAAAGCTAATTCTGAACGGGGAATTGGGAATTGGGAATTGGGAATTGGGAATTGGGCATCGGGCATTGGGAATTCTGCGATATTTTGGTCTTCGGGAGTTTCAGATCCGATAAATCGCATTTTGTCAAAACTGTCGGAAAATTCAGCTTTCCTGATTTCTTTAGAACGTTTCAACAGAGCGTTTCTCTGGCGCAAAATTTGGTTGTACTGCTGCAAAATGTGAGCGTAAATCGGTTCTAACTGGATGACAAGGCGATCGATCCAATTGCGCCTTCCTTCGGGCCCGCCGCGCACTAAGTCCAAATCCAAACAAGAAAATTGCACTACATTTAAGACACTCAAAAAGTCTAAATGGCGGCGCAGCGGTTCACCGTTGAGCTTCAGTGTTCGACGCGCCGCAGAGCGAAGAGTTAAAGCTAAGTCGATCGCTCCGGTTTGACGTTCGAGTGTAGCATCAATTTGCCCGATAGGCTTTGAGTCGAGTATTAAATCGCGATCGCGCCCTACCCTGTGGCTTTTTAATGTAGAAAGCAACTCTACCGCTTCTAACAAGTTAGATTTTCCTTGAGCGTTATTTCCTACTAAAATGGTTTTGGGAGCGTCAAACGCTACCTTTTGATCGAAGTAGTTCCGAAACTGCCGTAGGTGAAGCGTTTTTAAATACATAATATAATGACTGTTGACTGTTGACTGTTGACTGTTGACTGTTGACGTGGGTTATTGATAATCACCCTGCCAGAAAAATCTTTATTTTTCTTTGTATTTTTAAAACATAGTTTTTTCAGTCCTCATAGCGAGGACTTTTGCTTTGAGGCAGGGGTTAAAAACCCCTGCGGGATATCTTGCGGATGTTGAGAAGAGCGCGGAATGAGAGCCATCTAACGAATAATGAAACATTGCTCACTATCCGTCAGCCGTTAACACTATTTCCTATATTTGTTGTAAAAGCGCACAAACAGTTTTTCCATTTCAATCCAGACAAACATCAGAGCGCTGAAACCGAAGCAAACTAGCAACTCAAACCCCGTTAAATAATGAGTGCCGAAAAAGGCTCTCAGCGGCGGAACGTAAATCAGCATTAATTGCAGAATAGTAGTCACAATTACAGCCCCCCACACAAAAACATTAGTGAAGGGATTTAACTCGATAGTTAGCTGAGTGTTAGACCGAATTGCGATCGCGTGACCCATTTGTGCCAAACAAAGAGTTGTAAACACCATTGTTTTCCAAGCCTCGGGATCTCCAACATGGTTAGGGTTGGTGGTATATCCGTAAGCCCAGGACATCATTGCGATCGTCAAAATTGCAAAAATAATCCCGACCCGAATCATGTAAGAACCCAAACCCCGCGCAAAAATACTTTCTCGCGGACTGAAAGGAGGCCTTTTCATCACGTTCGGTTCCCCCGGTTCCACGGCCAAAGCCAAAGCGGGAACGCCGTCTGTTACTAAGTTCATCCACAAAATTTGCAGCGGGGTCAGCGGCACTCCTCCCAAACCCATTAAAGGTGCGGCCGCAATTGTCAAAACTTCGCCGATGTTGCTGCCCAAAATGTATTTAATAAAGCGGCGAATATTGCTATAAACCACTCGCCCTTCTTCAGCGGCGGCGACAATAGTTGCGAAGTTGTCGTCGAGGAGCACCATATCGCTAGCTTCTTTGCTGACATCGGTGCCGGTAATCCCCATGGCGATGCCGATATCGGCTTGTTTCAAGGCGGGGGCGTCGTTAACGCCGTCGCCGGTCATGGCGACAAATTTGCCCCAACTTTGTAAAGCTTGGACTATTCGCAATTTGTGTTCGGGGGAAACGCGGGCGTAAACGCTAACCTGTTCGACTTGCTGTTTGAGTTCTTCTTGGCTGAGCTTTTCTAATTCTTGACCGGTGAGAACTCGATCGCCCTCTGTTGCAATACCTAAATCGTAGGCGATGGCTTTTGCTGTCAACTGGTGGTCTCCTGTAATCATCACCACCCGAATGCCAGCATCGCGGCACTTCACCACTGCTTCCCGCACTTCCGGGCGCGGGGCGTCGAGCATACTGACGAGTCCCAGCCAAATCATGTCTTGTTCGCTGGTTTCCTCGGAACCTTCGGGCGGCAGGTTTTCCCAGAGTTTGTACGCAAACCCAAGGACTCGCAAACCGCCGCTTGCCATGTTGTTGTTTTCGGCGAGGATGCGATCGCGCATTTCCTGGGTTAAAGGTTGTACTCGATCGCCGACTATAATGCCTTTGCAGCGTTCCAAAGTCAACTCTGGAGAACCTTTGGTCAGCATCAAATAATTCGGCTGCTGTCCTTTTTCTGCGGGAAATCCCGAATGTCCCGATCTGCCGGGCACTTCGCAAATCACGCTCATGCGCTTGCGTTCCGAAGAAAAAGGAAATTCCGCCGTCCGTGGCAGCAATTGAGACTGTTTTTCCTTATAAATGCCTGCTTTTCCCGCTACACAAAGCAGAGCTCCTTCTGTGGGGTCGCCTAAAATCTGCCATTCTTGTTTTTCTTGTTGCAATACTGCGTCGTTGCACACTGCACAGGCAATTAATAAAGATTCGAGTTCTGGATATTCCTCTAAATTATTAATTTTGGCCGCTGTCAGGCGATCGGTAAAATCTCCGATCGGGGCATAGCCATCCCCTGCGACGGCGACTGTGCAATCGCCCGTAGACACTAGCTGAACTACCATTTTATTTTGAGTCAGAGTACCTGTTTTGTCAGAACAAATGGTAGTTACCGAACCCAAAGTTTCTACCGCAGGGAGTTTGCGAATCAGGGCGTTTCGCTTCACCATCCGCCTAGTTCCGAGTGCCAGAGTAACTGTCACGACTGCTGCGAGTCCTTCGGGAACCACAGCCACAGCCATGCTTAGAGAAACTTCTAACAACTCTTCAAACCTGCTGGTATCGAACCCGATGCCGCCGTTTTGGAAGGTAATCATGCCGCCGATGACGACAATTGCGACTAAGGTTAGGGCACCGGAGACTAGAACATTTCCTAACTGGCTCATCCGCTGTTGCAGGGGAGTCGGTTCGGTTTCTACTGACTGAAGCATGGTGGCAATTTTGCCCAGTTCAGTTTTCATTCCGGTGTTGGTGACGATCGCCTTTGCTCGTCCCTGAACAACTTCTGTACCCTGAAAAATCAGGTTGAGCCGATCGCCCAAGGAAGCATCTTCGGGAAGTTCTAGATCGGCTTGCTTGGTAACTGCTAGGGCTTCCCCTGTCAAAGCAGATTCTCTGACTTGCAGATTTGATGTTTCGATCAAGCGTGCGTCTGCTGCTATTTTTACCCCAGCCTCCAACAGCATCACGTCTCCGGGTACGAGTTCCTTGGCTGCTATTTCCGAAGTTTTGCCGTCGCGCAGGACTCTGACTAGGGGGGAAGCGAGGTTTTTGAGTGCTGCGAGGGCTTTTTCAGCACTTTGCTCTTGGAAATAGCCGAGAATGCCGTTGAGTATGACGATCGCAAAAATGGCGATCGCATCTTTGGGAAAAGTATTCGATCGAAAGTCCAAAAAACCCGAAATCACGGCCACACCCATCAGCATTAACAACATGATGTTGGTGAACTGATCGACAAAAATCGACCACGGACTGCGACCTCCTGTTTCTTCGAGTTCGTTGGGGCCGTATTGCTGCAAGCGTTCTGACACCTGTTGGCTGCTCAAGCCAGCGTCTTTGTTGCTGCTTAGCTGCTGGAGAGTTTGGTCAATTGCTACGGTGTGCCAAGAAGAGGGAGAATTTGAAGACATAAATTACGATCGAGCATGGGGCAATTAGGGGACTGCGGCCGGGCAGATACAGCCGATGGATGTGGCTGATTACAGTGAGAGACTTTTAAGTTTTGAGTTTTGAATCAAAAACTGTTTAACTTGGGACTGGTTTGGGGCCGTTCGATGCCGGGGAAGCAAAAAGCTTTTAACTTCAATGCGTCTGGCGGCTCGATCGCGCCCTTTGTAGACCTATCGCTGTTTTCGTATAGTAAACGAATTCTTGTAAACTCTTAGAAGATAGCGGTAGACATTGGTAGTATGTAATAGGATAGGCTACCGTTTAAAACCAGCGCCGAAGCATCGGACTAAGCGAAAAAGTTTCGTAGTAAGCGTAACGGCTCAGCCCCCAAAAACGTAACGCATTGAATAGCGCTTTCAATATTTTGTTGAAAGCTTTGAGAGATACCTCCCTATTAGGGATCGCTAAAAGCGATGCCCGATCTGCCATACACAGTATATCGAGGCGCAATCCTGGATTTACCGGGTTAAATGTATCTGATAGCACCTATCCACCTTACTACTAAAAATTAGCAATTTCTTCGGCTTTTACCCAATGCCCAACGGCTGAGTTTAGTCTTCAAATGGTGATATTTCCGGCAAAAGCTGAGGCTCTGGCGAGGGGCTTCACAATCTTGGGGATTTTTCCCACACCGAATTTTGCAGGCCTCCTGACATTGGGCAGAATTTTTGCTTTTTTCCCTATTCCCCCAGCCTTCTATTACCAAAACTTTAATTTACTTAACACTTCTTAACAATCCCGCTTTTCCACAGAAAGCTAACAAAGGCGATCGGCCCACGGGACGGTTTGGGGGGGTTCTACCCCCAAAGCAGGGCGATCGAAGCAAACTCTTCGTTTATGAGTACCCTCGCGCATCTACCCTAGGAAGGAGATTTGCCCGCACTTGCACCCCAAATATTTACCTTCTTAGAGAGATAAGTTTCTGTAATAATTTGTAATAAACAAACGCAGGCGAGCATTGTATAAAGATTATCAGAGGGTTGAAACGACAGGCCAAAGTTAACAAAAACCCTGATTGACAAGGTTTGTCGCATCTCATAAAAGGTGTAAAATTTTCTAAGGTTTCTTAAACCTCCGTTGCAATGTAACAATAGTGCAGGTAGCGGAAAGGGAGAGATCGATGGGACCAGCAGATTAGCTGGCATCAAATTTCAACCCTTGCAGGCACTCGTAGCCTGAACAAATTTAACTTAACGGTTTTATACCGCAACCAAACTCAATTAACTCAAATAGGAGAGTTCTTTCATGTTTGACGCATTTACAAAAGTGGTTTCCCAATCTGACGCTCGGGGCGAATTTCTAGCTCAGGGTCAACTAGATGCTCTCAGCAGCATGGTTTCCGACGCCAACAAGCGGATTGACGCAGTAAACCGCATCACCGGCAACGCATCCAGCATCGTAGCCAATGCAGCTCGCACCCTGTTCGCTGAACAGCCTCAACTGATCGCTCCTGGTGGCAATGCGTACACCAACCGCCGCATGGCAGCTTGCTTGCGCGATATGGAAATCATTTTGCGCTACGTCACCTATGCAACATTTGCAGGCGACGCCAGCGTTTTGGACGACCGCTGCTTGAACGGTCTGCGTGAAACATACCAAGCTCTGGGAGTTCCCGGTGGCTCAGTTGCAGCCGGCGTGCAAAAAATGAAGGAAGCAGCAATCGCGATCGCTAACGACCCCAACGGTGTTACCCGTGGTGATTGCAGCTCGCTGATGTCTGAAATCGGCAGCTACTTCGACCGCGCTGCCAATGCAGTCGGCTAAAAATAGCCCAGCGAACCTTTCTTGTAAAGAAGCGAGCATCGCATTTTTGCAAACAATCATTTTTGTACAAAAACAACACAACATTAGGGAGAAACCAGAACAATGAAAACCCCTTTGACTGAAGCAGTAACCGCAGCCGATTCTCAAGGCCGTTTCCTGAGCAGCACTGAACTGCAAGTCGCCTTCGGACGTTTCCGCCAAGCAGCAGCAGGTTTGGAAGCAGCCAAGGCTTTGACCGCCAACTCTCAGCGCTTGATCGACGGTGCAGCTCAAGCTGTGTACAACAAATTCCCGTACACGCAACAAATGCAAGGCCCTAACTACGCTTCTACCCCAACAGGTAAAGCCAAGTGCTCTCGCGACATCGGCTACTACCTGCGGATGGTAACCTACTGCTTAGTTGCAGGCGGCACAGGTCCGATGGACGAGTACCTGATTGCAGGTGTTGACGAAATCAACCGGACATTTGAATTGTCTCCTAGCTGGTACGTTGAAGCTCTCAAGTACATCAAAGGCAACCACGGTCTGAGTGGCGACGCTGCAACTGAAGCGAATTCCTACATCGACTACGCAATCAACGCTCTGAGCTAGATTTGCGTGATGCCCGGAATTGTAAGCTGCTGTTAGCTTAAGTGTTAGCGGTTGTTTAGAATTCCGGGCATCTGCGATCTAAGCCTAGTTTTGCAAATACTTTTTTTAAGCAGTTTTCAGTTTTTAAAGCAAAAAAGGGAGAAGCGAAGATGGCGGGATTAGGTGCAGCAGAACGGTTGGGAATAAAAGCATTTGAAGAAGCGGGACGAGTAGAACTGCGCCCCCACTGGACGCAAGACGATGCGAAAGCAGTTATTCGCGCCGCTTACAGCCAAGTTTTCGGCAACGAGTATTTAATGTCGAGCGAACGACTGACCAGTGCTGAATCTCTGCTGCTGCAAGGGCAGATTTCAGTGAAAGATTTTGTGCGGTCAATTGCACATTCGGAAACTTATCGGAAAAAGTTTTTTTATCCGAACTCGCAAACGCGGTTAATCGAGCTTAATTACAAGCATTTGTTGGGCCGCGCTCCTTACGACGAGTCGGAAATTGCTTTCCACGTTGATTTGTACAATGCAGAAGGCTACGAAGCTGAAATCAATTCTTACATTGACTCAGTTGAGTATGAAGAAAATTTTGGCGAAAGTATAGTGCCTTACTATCGCGGTTTTGCGACTCAAAGAGGTCAAAAAACCGTCGGTTTTAACCGGATGTTTCAATTGTACCGGGGTTTTGCTTCTAGCGATCGCGCCCAAAACCAAAAGCAAGCGCGGCTAACCTGGGAAGTTGCCAGAAATACGGCTTCACCCATCTCCACCGCCTCCACCGGAAAAGCCCTTGGCGGGACCTCCGGCGGTTCTCGCGACCAACTCTACCGAGTCACCGCAATGCAAGGTTCGGCTAAGTTTTCGCCTCAAGTGCGACGGACTACTACCGAATATCTCGTGCCTTACGAGCAACTTTCGAGCCGCTTGCAGCAAATCAACAAACGTGGCGGCAAAGTGGTAAGTATTACCACAGCTTAAAGTTTGTGTATTGACGTTTTTTTGAAACGTCTTTAGCAAATTAGGACTAAGGATAAAAAATTCTTCAATTTTATGTGTATAGGTAAGGTGTGCAGTGCACACCCTACTTTGAGGCATATTATCCTTAGTCCTAAAAATTTCAAGTGCAACCAAGCATTAAACTTTTGTCATTAATAATTTAGGAGAAAATCTGGTGGCGATTACGACAGCAGCGTCCAGACTGGGAACATCCGCATTGAGCGATGCGCCGAAGGTAGAACTGCGCCCGAACTACAGCAAAGACGACGTTGAAACTGTGATTCGTGCGGTTTACCGTCAGGTGCTGGGCAACGACTATTTAATGAAATCCGAGCGACTTACAAGTTCCGAGTCTTTGCTGCGGGACGGCAGTTTGACTGTACGAGAATTTGTACGGGCTGTAGCTAAGTCAGAACTGTACAAAACCAAGTTTTTCTACAACAGCTTCCAAACTCGGACGATCGAACTAAACTACAAACACTTGCTCGGTCGCGCTCCCTACGACGAATCTGAAGTAGTTGAGCACTTAGATTTGTACCAAACACAAGGCTACGACGCTGATATTGATTCTTACATTGATTCAGTAGAGTATCAAGAAAACTTCGGCGAAAGTATCGTACCTTACTACCGCGGCTTTAACACCCAGCGTGGTCAAAAAACCGTCGGTTTTACCCGGATGTTCCGGTTGTATCGCGGCTATGCAAACAGCGATACATCTCAACTAGAAGGCAATAACTCTCGCTTAGCTGTCGAACTCGGCACTAACAGCGCTACGGCTGTAGTTGGGCCTTCTGGCGGTAACGAAGGTTGGGCATATCGGCCTTCTGCCAGAAACGTAACTCCCAGCAGCACTTTCGGCGGCGCTGCTGCTTACGGCAAAGAAGGGCGGCTGGTGCGCGTGGAAGTTTCGGGAATTCGCACGGGCGGCTATCCCAGCGTGCGCCGCAGCAGCAAGGCTTTCATCGTACCTGTTGAGGAGTTGTCCTCGCAAATGCAGAAATTTCAACGCATGGGCGCGAAAATCGCCAGCATTACTCCAATTTAGTCATACCAATTTAATGTGAAGTTGCACATATCTCGATCCCCCTAAATCCCCCTTAAGAAGGGGGACTTTGAGAAGAATCTTGTCCCCCCCTTATTAAGGGGGGTTAGGGGGGATCAGATTCTATGCAGCCTCATAAAAAATTGGTATTAGTTGGCAGTTGGCAGTTGGCAGTTACTAGCTTTTAGTCAACAGTCAACAGTCAACAGTCAACAGTCAACAGTCAGAATTACCAATTACCAAGAAGCTTATGTTGGGTCAAATTGTAGCTGGAAAAAGTGGCAATACAGCTTCGGCTAGTCGCTGCTTTCGGTATGAAGTTGTCGGCTTGCGCCAAAGCGATGAAACAGATAATGTGGATTATTCGATTCGATCGAGCGCGAGTACATTTATCACTGTGCCTTACAATCGGATGAATCAAGAAATGCAGCGGATTACTCGCATGGGCGGGAAAATTGTCAGCATTCATCCTTTAAACGCGGGTGCAGAATCATCCCATGACTCATCCCATGAATCATCCCACGATCACCAATAGTTTGGTTGCAGGGGCGATGAAAATCGCTCCGACACAAGCTAGAAGGGGCGATGAAAATCGCTCCTAGACAAACTTTCGTCCACTCCAAGCGGACTAAGAGTTAATGTAACCCGCCCCGGCGGGTTTTGTCTGTTTAGTAGCGATTTTAATCGGCCAGTTTCCCTAACCCTTGCAGGTTTTTTCTGGATAGCAGCCATTTCAAGAGCCGAATAACTAATAACTAATAACTAATAACTAATGACTATGAATTATTACGAATCCGACTCACCGCCGGCGGGTGTAGCTGAGGGCGAGTCTTTAACTGTTGAACAGGCGATCGCAAATTTGCACTCCCAAGATTACAGTCTCCGGTATTATGCGGCTTGGTGGGTGGGCAGATTTCGAGTCAAGGAACCGGCAGCTATTGCAGCTTTAATTGCCGCATTGGAAGAAGAGTCAGAACAAACGAAAATCGGCGACTATTCCCTATTGCGAAATGCGGCGCGGGCCCTGGGTAAATTGGGCGACAAACAAGCCTTACCTGCCCTGATTCGCTGTTTGGAATGCGCCGATTATTACGTGCGGGAAGCGGCGGCTCAAGCTCTAGAAATGCTGGGAGATCGCGATTCTATTGAGCCGCTAATGAAGCTATTGGATGGGGGCGTAGCTGTGGCTGTGCGAGTGCCAGGAAAATCGCACCTCGTGCAACCTTACGACTCGGTAATTGAAGCTTTGGGAACCCTGCAAGCGACAGAAGCAATACCCCTAATTTCACCTTTTTTAGAACATTCTGTGGAGCGGGTGCAGTACGCTGCGGCGCGGGCGATGTATCAGTTAACTGGTGAGCGGGTTTACGGAGAGCGGTTGGTAAGTGCTTTGAATGGGGCTAATTTGCAGTTGAGGCGATCGGCTTTGATGGACTTGGGGGCGATCGGCTATTTGCCGGGAGCGCAAGCTATTTCTGAAACTTTAGCAGAAAATAGCCTGAAATTGATTGCGCTCAAAGGAGTTTTGGAGCATCACCTCAATCAACAAGAATCTCTATCTTTGTCAGATGAGGCTATCCGCGTTATGGATTTAATGGATAGTTTACTTTAAAAAAAATTAGTTCACAACTGAAATAGGATTGCTGTAGCGATTCTCAATTGTCTGCCCTACATTCAGGAGACAGCACATTTCAGGAGACAGCGCCGTGCTGTTGGCCTACCGCATATCTGTATTTCATGGAGTTGAAAACTATTTTATCGGTTTGATCCGGGTGAATCTATGACCGATTATTTGATGGAATGAGGGAGGGGGCTTTAGGTACTAATTATTATAAATTTCAGTGAAAATACTGAGGTTTGTAGCTGTAGTTGGTGAAACCGAACTGTTAAAATAATATTACCATCTGGATGAGTTTTCAGTTAAAAAAGTTTGGGTTTTGACTGCGGGCGATCGCGGAATGCTGGGAGATGGTTGTGTAGCGGCTAGAAGTATAAATCGGGGGATTCACCATGAGCAACGACGCTTTTGAAGTCCAGGTGCAACATTTTGCAGCGCTGAAGTCCAAGTATCAAGCAACAAAATATGAAGATTCATCTCCCTCTAGTCTTCTGTATCTCATTCTGCGAAAAGCTGATTTAGAATTGGAAATTACTAAATTTGAGTGGATTTGGTTACAAGAGCATGAGCTTTTGGAAACAAGAAAAGCTATCGAGCAAGAGCCACAACGTAAGAAGGAAGAACCCAAAAAACTCGATGCTAAATTTTCTCAACTCAAGTCTAAGTTTAAAGTAACCAGAGGGGTACCCATGTCCAGTGCTTTGTATCCTATCCTTTGGAAACTTGAATCAGAAAATCAGCTAACTAACTTAGAAGTTAAATATCTCCAACAAGTACACGGGCTTACTGAAACAGTTGCTATCGTTGAAGATATGGCGCGATTTGCTGCACTAAAGGCTAAGTACCGAGCCACAAAACATCAAGACTCATTGCCTGAAAGTCATCTCTATCAAATTTTGAATAAACTAGAAGCTGAAAAACCGTTAAATGATTCAGAGGTTAAATGGCTGAAGAAACAAGAACTATTTGACACCCTGGGAATTCTTCAAGAAAAAGAAGCTGTAAGAGAAGCTGAGTTTGCCCAACTCAAGGATAAGTACAAAGCTAGTGAATACCCAGAAACATCTGTATCAAGTCCGTTGTATCCCATCCTGAAAAATCTTGAGGCAGATAAGCAGTTGAGCGAGTCAGAACTTAACTGGCTGGAAGAGCATCAACTTAGCGAAACGCTTAGCATTGTTTTGGAGATGGAACAAACACGGCACTTTGCTGAACTGAAAGTTAAGTATAAAGCTACTACTTATGAGGATTCATCCCTCTCTAGCCATCTGTATAAAGTTCTCAAAAAAATTGATTTAGAAAATCCGCTAGGTGAGCCGGATATTAACTTTCTGAAAAAGCGTAAACTAACTGAGACAATTACTCTGGCGCTTGACAAATATGCTGCTAGTCTCAAGTCCAAAATTCAAGCGGGAGAGCAGTTGAGTGAGGCTGATTTGGATTGGGTGAAACAGAATGGACGTGATGATGTAATTACTTTTGCTATTGAAAACTATGTTGCTAGTCTGAAATCCAAAATTCAAGCGGGAGAGCAGTTGAGTGAGGCTGATTTGGATTGGGTGAAACAGAATGGACGTGATGATGTAATTACTTTTGCTATTGAAAACTATGTTGCTAGTCTGAAATCCAAAATCCAATCGGGAGAGCTGTTGAGTGAGGCTGATATTGATTGGGTGAAACAGAATGGACGTGAAGACGTAATTACTTTTGCCCAAGAAAAGGAATTTGCTGCTCTCAAGGTCAAGTATCGGATTATAGATCGTGATTTCCCTTTCGATCCGTTTTACGCAATCATGGTAAAATTGGAGAAAGAAGAGCGTCTAGATCCTGTGTTAGTTGTTCAGTTAATACAACAGAAACTTTTAGCTAGTCATGGAAAGATTGCTATGGCCTACCACAGGCTTGAAGCGCTTTTCTACCAGCAGGAATATGAGCGCACTGGAAATAAATGGAACTTGCCAAACGCCAGCAGTCATTGGCGCAAGGCAGATGAACCGGAAAGTGCATTGAAAGTGACAGAAAATCTGGACTTCGACCAAATCAAAGAAAATAAGCTCAAGTCAGCTTTGCTAACAACGAGGGGCGGTGCTTTCCGAGATATTGATAAATTAGATGATGCACAAAAGTGCGCGCTCAAAGCTATTGAGTATCAGCCTCAGAGTCATCATCCTTACACTTTGATGGGAGCTATTTGTTTTGAGCGGAGTCAATTTTCAGAGGGTGAGCGTTGGTTTAACGAGGCAATTAAACGCGGTGCTGAATCAGAAGATATAGATTCCGAACTCAAGCAGGTTGTCAAAAATGCTAAGGATGAGAAGCGTCGGGAAGTTGTGGAATATCTGCTGCAAAAAAATCCGCAGCGCTATGCTTGGGCTAAGTCTTATCGGAAGCGCCAAGGCGGTGAGGATGCACAGCGCAAGAATTCCTAGCGCGGGTATCGAGTCGAGTTTTCTGCGGATTCGACTCTTTAACTAAGGATCGCGAATTAAATAACTTACAATTTTAATTGTTATTGTGGGATGGGCGTCCCGCCCGTCCTTTTTGGACGG